>JAHWKW010000003.1 GCA_019347675.1 Actinomycetota bacterium
CCGGACGATCGGCCCGCCCGGGGCGGAACCGCGTCAACGCCAGGTCGTCCCGTCGGCCCTCCGCCTCTTCGAGACCGCGACCGGCCCGGGGACGGTCGTCGACCTGCGACCTGCGACCGCGGCCTGGCACGCTGAGCGGTCGAGGCGGGAGCAGCGTCCGGCGCGTGGAAGCACGCGGGAGACGAACGGGTTAGACCTGTGGAGGGATTGATCCCGGCGATCGATGAGGGGCACGCTTGGAGGAGATCCTCCAACCAAGGACGGATGGCGGTGTCCTCGCGCAGGGCGCCATCATCGCGCTCGTGTTCGCTCTGGGCTTCATCCGCGTTCGCCACGACCGTGACTGGCGCCTGCTCCTCGCCGGCCTCGCGGTGTTCACCCTCGGCCTCTTCGCGCTCCGCGCGACCCACTGACAAGGAGCGAATGTCGTGACTGCCGCGCCGAACACCGGAGAACGTCCGCCTGAGTTCGACCTGCCCACCATCGAGGGCGGCGGTCGTGTTCATCGCGTTCGACGACCCCCGACTCCTGAGGTTGGCAGAGACGCCCAGGCGCACGACGTCTTTCGATTGCTCCCCGGTGGTGTGGTCGTTGCGCGCTGCCCTGCAGTGCTGCGAACACGGCCCTATCGAGGGCGTTGACGTGCTCCTCGTCGCACAACAGCATGGCACCGCGGGGCCGGGCAGGGTGTTGTGCGTCGTCGTTGAGATGACGGTGGCGTGGCCGACCGGTGAGGGGTGGGCACCGCCGACGATGAGCCTCGCGATGTGTGCGGTGTCGGCCACGAGGATCGTCTCGACCTCCCGGGGATCTCGGCGAAGGTGGCGAGGTCGATCCTGCGGGGAATGGCGGTGCCGCCGCACAAGATCGGCTTCGCTCGGTCGCGCTTGGCCACATCGCGGACCTCTTCGATGTGGATGCGTCCGGTGCCGTTGTGGACCCCATAGGAGACGCAGGACCACGACGTCCACGGCCGCAAGGAAGGGCGCCGAGCCGGCCGGCCTACGGTCGCACCGAGCAGCGCGAACGCGAACGCCCCCGGGGATGCGGTCGCACGACGTCGTGCGACCGTCGGATCGATGTCAGCCCGGCGACGTAGTCCAGTGCGTTGAACGGCGCGAGTGGGACGAGTCGCAGCACGAGAAGTGCCTACCCAGCATCGTCCCGGTCGCCGCTCCGAACAGCGCCCCGCCCACGGTCGTCACCACCGATCCGGGGCGCCATGAGGACCGTGAGGGTCGCGCAGGCGGCGATGTCGGCGATCGGGGATGAGCGCGCCCGCGCGGCGACCCAGCCCTCGACCGCCATGTCGGCAGAACCGCGGGCAACGATGGCCGCGACGGGACCTGCCAAGAGGAGCACGAGGACCACCATCCGCAACAGCGGCGACGTGACCAGCCGCACTGGTCGCTGGGGCGGGTCGTCGTGGAGGGTCATCGGCACGGCAACGCCGCGCTGCTGAGGGTCCTTCCACGACGTGGTCCTTCCGCAACACCGATGGACGGACGCTTTCGCGGCGCGGCCGTGTTCCCTGCAAGGACGGCACCCGACACCAGGAGCAGACGTGGGCGAGACGAGACGGTACGACGTCGTGGTCATCGGCGGCGGCTCGACAGGAGAGAACGTCGCGTGGTACGCGCGCGAGAACGATATGAGCGTCGCCCTCGTCGAGAGCGAACTCATCGGCGGGGAGTGCTCGTACTGGGCCTGCATGCCGTCCAAGGCGCTCCTGCGACCCGGCGAGGCGCTCGCCGCGGCACGCCGGGTCCCCGGTGCGGAGCGGGCCGTCACCGGCCAGGTCAGCGTGAAGCGGACGTTGTCCAGCCGTGACTCGTTCGCCAGCAGCTGGGACGACACGTCCCAGGCCAACTGGGTCGAGTCGGTCGGCGCGGACATCGTCCGTGGTCACGGCCGCATCGCGGGAGAGCGGAGGGTCGAGGTCGAGACCTCAGAAGGCGACGCCGTGACGCTCGAAGCGTCCCGGGCGGTGGTTGTCGCGACGGGAACGTTGGCGGCCCTCCCCCCGATCGACGCGATCCAGGAGGTCGGCGTCTGGGACAACCGCGACATCACCTCCGCTGAGCAGATCCCCTCCCGGCTGCTCGTCCTCGGCGGCGGGGTCGTCGGGGTGGAGATGGCCCAGGCGTTCCGCCGGCTGGGCTCGGAGAAGGTCACGATCGTGGAGATGACCGACCACCTGCTCCCTCCGGAGGAGGCGTTCGCCGGCCGGGAGCTGCGGGACGCGTTCGAACAGGAGGGGATCACCGTGCGCACTGATGCGCTCGGGACCGGCCTGCGACGGAACGACGGCGGTGAGGTCGTCCTCACCCTGAAGAACGGCGACGAGGTCATCGGCGACGAGATCCTCGTCGCGACCGGACGCCGGGCCCGCACGCAGAACATCGGGCTGGAGACCATCGGGTTGGAACCCGGCGGCTTCCTGGAGGTCGACGGCCACCTGCGCGTCACGGGCGTGGACGGCGACTGGTTGTACGCGGCCGGGGATGTGAACGGACGCGCGTTGCTCACCCACCAGGGCAAGTACCAGGCACGTGTCCTCGCCGACCTCCTCGGAGGCCGGGAAGGCCCCGAATGGCCAGGTACGGGCGCGTGGGCCGACGACCGCGCGATCCCCCGCGTCGTCTTCACCGACCCCCAGGTCGCCGCCGTGGGCCGCACCGAGCAGCAGGCCCGGGACGCGGGGCTGTCGGTGCGCACCGCCAGCTACGACATCGGCCACACCGCCGGCGGGGCGCTGCGCGGCAAGGGCGTCTCCGGCACCGCAAAGATCGTCATAGATAGCGACCGCAACGTGATCGTCGGCGCGACCCTCGTCGGCCCTGACGTGGGCGAGATGCTCCACGCCGCCACGATCGCGATCGTCGGAGAGGTTCCGGTCGACCGGCTCTGGCACGCTGTGCCCGCGTTCCCGACGATGAGTGAGATTTGGCTCCGCCTGCTCGAAGCCGACCGCGGCGTGTCGTGATGGCACGTACGGGCAGCGGCGAAGGCACCCCGGCAGTCCCACACTGATCGCGCAGGTCGTCCACCGCGTGGTCCTCACGCTCCTCGAAAGCCTGGTTGTGCAGGCACTCACCATCGGAAGTTGCGCTGCTGTGCGTCAGCGCGGCTCGATCCGCACGCCACCCCCCAGAAGGCCATGCGGTCGGATCTGGCGCGCCCGCCGGAACAGCGTCGGGTGCCACCAGGGGCTTTGCTGCCGGCATGCTCGATCCTGTCGTTGGTCTCGTCGTGGCAATCCGCCGCGGCAGTGGGCGCTCCGGCGGACGACGTGTGGCCGCAGCCGTGTTCCACTGCCGTGCGATGCGACGACCTCGACCTCGGACTCGATCTCGTGGACCCAGCCAGGGTCCCGTGGATCACGGTGGCCGCCATGCGGGAGATCGACCGGATCGCCACCGACGAGATCGGACTACCGCTGCTCCGCATGATGGAGGATGCCGGCCGCGGCGTCGCCGCGGTGGCTCGGCGGCTACTCGGGGATCGGGTGAGGGGTCGGAGGATCGCCGTGCTCGCCGGCTCCGGTGGGAACGGGGGCGGTGCCCTGGTCGCTGCACGTCACCTCGCAGAGGCCGGTGCGCAGGTCAGGCTGCACCTCGCCATGCAGCACCGAGACCCGATCAGGGCCACTGCGACGCAGCGCCGGCTCGCGGTCGCGGCCGGCGCCCGGATGGGCAAGCAACAGCCCGACGGCCACCTCGTGATCGATGGGCTGCTGGGATACGGGCAATCCGGCGCTCCCCGAGGTCGCCACGCCGAACTCATCGCCGCGGTCGAGGACACGCACGTGGTCGCGGTCGACGTCCCGTCGGGACTGGAGCTCGCCACCGGCACAAGGCACACGCCATGCGTCACCGCGGACGTCACGGTGACGCTCGCACTGCCCAAGCGGGCCCTTGCCTGGCATCCCGGCGTCGTCGGCCGGCTAGTCCTCGCCGACATCGGCATCCCGCCATCCGTGTATCGCCGAGCCGGCATCCCGTCACCGACCGTCCTCCCGGCGGGATCACTGGTCGAGATCGCGGCCAGCCTGACGGATCGAGAACCGCCGTGGCCCTGAAGGTCGGAACAGCCGCGCGTTGTGCGTGACCAGCCGACACAGGAGGCGCGGTGGTCGCGGAGGAAACGGATTGAGGGGGCGCGGGGTTGGTCGCGACGATCGTCATGACGCTCATGATGAGGGATCCACTGCGGCGGGGATCACGGACATGCCCCCGATGCCGCTCGTGTTCCTGCCTCTTCACAAGGGAACGGTAAGGCGCGCGCGCTACCACGTGGGTAGCGGCGCTCGCTCAGCCGACGTCGGGGCTCGGCGCCCCAGCCGACCGTGGCTGTGGGTCCGCGTCGCGTCGCTCCACAGGATCCTCGCGAAACGAGCCTCGTCCACACCGAACTCGCCAGCGAGCGCAGGGAAGACCGAGAGGTCGGTGACGTCGACCCCTCGACGTAGAACGCGCGCTGGAGACGTGCCATCCACCGCACGGTCTTCTCGGGCCGGAGCCCGCGCATCGCGACGACGGCCGTCAGGACGGCTCCATGTCATGCACCCAGTCGCCACGTTCGAGCGACGCGGTCGTGAACCGCTGCCCGGTCCGCTCGGCGACCTGCCGCCAGTAGCGTCCCAGGGACACACGGGCCGCCGGGCCCATCGGCTGGACGGCCGGTCCGGTGCACAGGCCGCCGACGACGGTGCGCACCGGCGCCCGGTAGCGCTCCAGGACCTCATCGAGGACCGGGGCGACCGCCCACCACCAGCTACACATCGGGTCGCCGACGTCGACGAGCTCGGTGTCGTCGACGGTGGTGGCTCCCGACCCCGGCTCGGCCGCCTCTCGCTGCATGCCGTGACCTCCTGCTGCTCCGCCACGGAACCCGGCGTCCGGTGTCCGTGTTCGACGTGACGCCGCCGACGGGAGGAATGATGCCCACGGTCGCGGGGTTCCCGGACCACGATGAGCAGATGGTGGAGCCCACGCAGCAACGGCCGCCCGGCGGATTGCCGGCAGGTCGCACGCGTCGTCCAGCAACACCTCGACGGGGAGTTGGACGAGCAGGCAGCGCGCGCCGTCGCGCAGCACCTCGAGGTGTGCCTGCACTGCGGGTTGGACGCCTCGACGTATCGGGAGCTGAAGCGACACCTGTCCCGGCTGCAGCACCCCGTCGATGACGCCGTCGTGAAACGCCTACGCCGCTTCGTGGATCAGCTCAGCGTTGAGAAGTGACCGCCCGAAGGCAGCTGCGAAGCCAGGGTTGCGCGCGGTCACGTAGCGACCAATGCCGCGGCGACCTCCGACGTGCCAATACGAGCGTGCTGATGGCGCCGCGCCTCGCCGGCGACATCTCGCGGCGGCAAATCAGTGTCGCTCAGCTGAAGGTGTCGCGGAAGACCGTGAAGGCCAGGAGGAACGTCACACCGATGATGAGGAACAGCCCGCTGAAGAAGAGGCGGGTCGCCCGCTCGGGGACCCGTCCTTGGAGCCACGTCCCGACCAGCGCCCCGACCACGGCGCCCGGCACGGCCCAGACGAGGAGGTTCCAGGGGATCGCCGCGAAGCCCCCTTCGATCGCGAGCTGAACGATGTGAGTAACCGCCGCCCCCGCCACCGTGCCCGCGACCACCACTGTCGAGGTTGCTGCCGCGACCGGAACCGGGTACCCGGACCGCCGCACGAGCGCGGGGAGCGTGGCCTCGCCGACACCGGTGGATATCAGGCCGGCGACGAGGCCCCCACCGCCCGACAACACACGCTGTAGTCCGATGCCCCTGGCACAGAAGCGGTAGACCTCACCATCGGCCGTCTCGATGACCCGCTGTTCCTCGTCATCGCGACAGGGACGGTCGGGACCGCCGCCCCCCCGCGCGATCGTCTTCTGTGCGCCGTACCCGCTCGGTTCGCGCATCAGCAGCGCCGCCAGACCGACCATTGCGGCCCCGTACCCGAGCCGGAGGGCGTCGGTCGGGGCGGCCTGGGCGATGACGGCGCCGAGCATCCCCGTCGGAATAGATACGACGACGAGGCGCTGGGCGGCGACCGTGTCGACAAGGCCACGACGCAGGTAGCGGTACAGGCCCGTGCCGAAGCCCGACGTCTCGAGGAAGAGGGACATCCCGATCGCAGCGACCGTGCCGATCGGCGGGACGTCGAGGAGTGGGAAGCCGAGGAGGAACAGCGGCATGAGCATCGCCGCTCCACTGATGCCGCTGAACATCGCGACGCTGGCGATGCCCACGCAGACCGGGAGCATGAACCAGTACACGGTCCAGTCCATCCGCTCGGACCTCCTTAGGGGTCCGTGTGCCGGCGAGGGGGGCGACTACGGGCATACGCTGGTCGGTGCGGTTGGCGGCGAGCCGGTACGACGCGCCTCACCGGTCGGGTGTGCTGGCGACGAGCGCGGGGTGGGAGTAGGCCCCGTCCTCGTGCATGTGGGGATGACCGGCCATCGCTCCGTCCGCCGGGGGGCCGGCGGTCGCGAGGAACTCCGATGTGAGGTGACGGGCGGGATCGATCAGCGTGGCGGCGCTGTCGAGATCGAGGGGATTCCTGTTCCGCGCGCACGGCCGCGGCAGGTAGACGAGAGGGACCCGGCGGGCGAGCAGCGGCGCTTCGAGCAGCACGCGCTGACGAATCGCCGTGTTCAGGGCGAGTACGATCCCCTCGGGTAGGGGACGCGGAGCGGTGTCGAGGTGACAGACGTCACCGGCATCGAGCACGACGATCGCCCTCGCACCGATTGAGACGGCGGGCACGAGCGGAACCTGGTCGGTCACGCCCCCATCCCACAACGTCCTCCGGCCGACACGGACGGGTGGCAACAGACCCGGTATCGCCGTGCTCGCCAGCAGGGCAGGCAGCAGGGGACCCTCCACGAGGGTGACGCTGTGCCCGGTACGCGCGTCCACAGCGACGACCGCGAGCGGGATGCGGAGCGTCTCGAACGATCGGACCGGGAGAGAGCGATCGATGAGGCGTCGCAAGCCCTCCGAGCTGTACAGGGTGCGCTGCCGTGTGAGGTTGCGTGCCTGTCGCAACACACCCCTGGGGAAGACATCAGCGGTCCGCAGTCCTTCCCACGTTGCTCTCAGTCGTCGGGCCGCGGCTCCCACATCGCCGCAACCGGCCAGCACTGCGCCGTTCAGCGAGCCGACCGAGCTGCCCACCACCACATCGGGCTCCGCCCCGACCTCGGCGAGTGCCTCCAGCATCCCCACCTGGGTCGCCCCGAGGCTCGCCCCTCCGGACAGCACGAAGGCGAGCGGGCGAGGCAGGTCGCCGATCCAGTGGCTCACGGCACCCTCCGCCCGAGCAGCTTCCTCTCATTCGGCAACCCCGAACACGCTCCACCACTTCCGTCCGGAACCGAGACGCGGCCGCCCGTCGCGTCCACTTGGGAAGGCGGCGGCGCGCCCGCGGACGGCGGTCGCCGCGCGTCGCCGACGTTCACGTCGAAGCTGAAGAAGGCGCAGCAGCGCGACTCTCGCTGGACGAACGCTCGGATGTCTTGCTCCAGCGTTCTTCCGGTCGAAGGTGAGCCGGACGCTGTCAGGTGTCCGCTGTCTGTCGTGCAGGCTCCGTTGGACCACGGCGGTCGTCGCTCACTGTGCGCACGAGCCACACGATCCCCGCGGCCACAGCTGCGAGCACGAGGATCGTGATGATGAGCATGAAGATCATCATCATCGGCCCGGCCATCATCATCCCGTCCTGCATCTACATCCGTTCCGTCATCGCGTCCGTGGTGGCAACCGTGGTCTCGCGGATGGTGCGCCAGGCCACCACCCCGGAGGCGAACGTCAGTGCTGTGGCGACGTGGACCGCGGCGACCAGCGACACCAGGCCGGACACGATCCCGGCGATGAGGGGGTAGGCGGCCTTCAGCAGGTCGATGTCGTGTCGGACGGCGTCCCCGTCGTCGGGCCGGCGTGGGACCGACGGACGACGGGACCTGCGATGTCACTGTCGAGGAATGCCTTAACGTCGCGTCGCAAAGCCGTTAGGAGCACTGGATGGACTACGACGCGGTCGTCGTGGGCGGCGGGCCAGCCGGACTGACGGCGGCGGGCTGGCTCGGCCGGTACCGGCGTCGGGTGCTGGTCGTCGACAGCGGCGAGTACCGCAACCGCTGGGTCGAACACGTCCACGGGTTGTTCGCCAACGACCCCGCCGACCCGGAGGACCTGCGGGCACGGAGCCGACGCGACCTCCAGCAGTACCCGCACGTCGAGGTCAGCGGCGGACGTGTCATCGACGCCGAGCAGCTGGCCGACGGTGGCTTCGCGGTGATCCTCGAAGGCGACCGGATCCGTGCTCGTCGGGTCGTGCTGGCGTCCGGCGTCCGGGACGCGTTCCCCGACGTGGAGCGCTTCTTCGAGTTCTACGGAGCCGACGTGTTCCACTGTCCGACGTGCGATGGGTTCGAGGCGCGCGGTGAGTCGGTTGCCGTATTCGGTTGGGAGCCGCACGTCGCAGGTTTCGCCGTCGAGCTGCTGGACTGGGCCGATCAGATCCGGATCATCACCGATGGCCGCCCGCTCGACATCGGGGAGCCTCGAGTTGCAGCCCTGGCCCGCTTCGGCATCGACGTGATCGAGGATCGGGCAGTTGAGCTCCTCGGTGAACGTGGCGATCTTCAGGGAGTACGCCTGGGCAGCGGTGCGCGGATCGACTGCACGATGGGGTTCTTCACGATCGACCACGACCCGGTGACCGACCTCGCCCAGAGGTTGGGCTGCAAACTCGACGACGACGGCTACGTCGGCGTCGACGACGAGGCCGAGACGACGGTCCGGGGCGTGTACGCGGCGGGCGACATCACGGGAGGGATGCAGCTGGTGGGGTTGGCTATCGGGGAGGGCACCGTTGCGGGTGTGGCATGCGCCCGCTCGCTCCGCGGCGACACGGCGCTTCCGCACATGCCGTCGCCGGCGCCATCCCCCCGCGAAGCGATGTCGCCGCGGCAGGTGGGCGATCAGCCGTGACAGCTTTCTGAACCAGCCCCGTCGACGAGTGGGGGCTCCCTGACGACGGTGTCGTCATGTTGAGGAGTCGACGCAATGGTCGACCCGTCGTCCATGCGTGGAGTGAGCATCATCAGCGTCAAGGTGGACGGAGCCCGCCACGACGGACGTGGGTGATCTCACCTTCCAGGTCGACGACCGGCCGCATCCCGCCGGGCGCGTGCGGGAGACGACGATCCAGCGCCCCTCGAGTGAGGTCATCGAGCGAGTGACGCACGTCGTGCCGGGCCAGTCGACGCTGCGCGACAAGTTCGGCGCGGACAACCGCGCGGTCACCGGCGTCCACGAGGGACACTCCGAGCGCTCCAGCGCCGTGCGCTGGTCGTGCTCCGCGGGTACGACGGGGACGAGCGAGGACGACGGCTAGTAGACCGGGATGCCGGGATCGATCTGCCGGGCGTAGGCGTTGATGCCGCCCCGCATCGAGCGGGCGCGGAAACCGGCGCCCCGCATGAGCTTCACGGCCTCGAGCGACCGGACCCCCGACTTGCAGTGCACAACGTACTCCCGGGCCGGATCCAGCTCGCTCAGCTTTCCCGGCAGCTCACCCTTCGGGATCAGGGTGGCGGCGGGGATGCGGCTGATCTGGTACTCGTGAGGCTCGCGGACATCGAGGAGGACGACCTGGTCCTTGCGTTCCTCGTATTCGGCCGGCAGGACCTCGAAGTCGACCAACGCGTCGATGACCTGCTCGCGATCGTGGGCGGGAACCCCGCAGAACTCCTCGTAGTCGATCAGCTCGGTGACGGTCGGGTTCTCGCTGCACACCGGGCAGTCGGGGTCCTTGGCCACCCGGACGTACGACCAGCGCGCATCGAGCGCGTCGTACAGGGCGAGCCTGCCGATCAGCGGCTCTCCGACTCCGGTGATCAGCTTCAGGGCTTCGGTGGCCTGCGCTGAACCGATCGTCCCGCAGATGATCCCGAACACCCCACCCTCGGCGCAGTTGGGGACCATCCCCGGCGGGGGCGGCTCCGGGAACATGCAGCGGTAGCAGGGTCCTTCCCTGGCGTAGAACACCGCGACCTGGCCCTCGAAGCGGAAGATGGAGCCGTAGACGTTGGGCTTGCCAAGCAGCACGCACGCGTCGTTGACCAGGTAGCGGGTCGGGAAGTTGTCGGTCCCGTCGATCACCAGGTCGTAGGGCTCGATGATCTCCAACGCGTTGTCGCTGGTCAGGTACGTCTCGTGGATCCGCACGTCGACGAACGGGTTCACCTCGTGGATCGACTCGCGGGCGGATTCGACCTTGCGTCGGCCGATGTCGGACTGGCCGTGGATGACCTGGCGGTGGAGGTTGGACTCGTCGACCAGGTCGGCGTCGACCAGGCCGATCGTGCCCACGCCCGCCGCAGCGAGGTACAGCGCCAGCGGGGAGCCGAGCCCGCCGGTCCCCACGAGCAGCACCTTGGCGGCCTTCAACCGTTCCTGACCGGCGATCGCGACCTCGGGGATGATCAGGTGGCGGCTGTAGCGCGCGATCTCGGCGTTCGTGAGCGGTTCGCGTTGTTCGACGAGCGGCTTCATGGCCTCACTTCCGGCGGTCGCGTCCGTTAGTCCAACGTCTCCCCCGTCGCCGCGCTTCCCTGCCAGTGGGAACGGTGCGAACGCTCGTCAGCGCAGGACGAGCAGGTACGAGCCGCCGAGGGCCGCGGCCCCGACCGTGATCCAGGCCACGTAGTCGCCCACGTGGCCACTTTGGATCCGTTCCAGGAAGGTCAGCGCCGGGACCGCGACGGCGGTCACCGGCCGGAGCAGTCGTTGGGGGATGCGGTCGCGGTTGAGCGCCCCCAGCGCGATGGCCACCGCCCCGCCGGCGGCGAGGGCGCCGAGGACCATCGCGGAGGCGTTCAGCGCGACGCCCGGCCGTGGTTCGAGACGGACCGTCGCTCCGTCCATCACGGCGGCCTGGTACGCCTGGACGTCGACGAACCGTTCCGCCGCCGACTCGGCCGCACCGGCCAGTGGGGCAGCCAGGCCGATCGCCACGGCGATCACCACCAGCGCCGCGGCCGGAAGCAGCATCACGGCGGGGGTGTGCTGACGGCCCGTGCCGTTGTCGTCGGTCTCGGGCAACGGCTCCTCCGCCGCCTGTTCGACGTCGCGACGGGGCGGCGGACCCCAGCCGAAGAACACGCGTCCCGCAGCCCGGAGTACCGCCCCGGCGGTGAGAGCCCCGGCCACCACGAACACGGCACCCACCCACTCGTAGTGCAGGTGGGCTGCGGCCTCCTCGATCAGCTGCTTGCCCAACGTGGTGCCGAACGGTGGGAGGCCGGCGAGGCCCAGCCCACCGGCGATGAAGACGGCAGCGGTCACCGGTTGCGACCGGCCGCGACCCCGCAGCCGACCTTCGTCGACGCTGCGATGGTGGTGCAGCAGGATCCCGACCGCCAGGAACAGCGCCCCCTTGACGGCGCCGTGGGCCAGCGTGTAGATCCCGGCGCCGGCCAGGGCGCCAGCGTCCAGCAGGCCGACGCCGATCAGGATCAACCCGGCGTGGCTCACCGACGAGAACGCCAGGAGGCGTTTGAGGTGCCACTGCGCCAGGGCCATGACCCCACCGACGATGGCCGTGAGCGTCCCGATGGCGACCAGGAGCACGCGCAGGTCCCCGACGTGCGGTTCGAGCTGGCCCGAGAACACCGTCCAGTACACCCGCGCCCAGCCGTACAGGCCGAGCTCGATCATCACGCCGGAGAACAGCACGCTCACCGGCGTGGGGGCCACCGCGTGCGCGTCGGGCAGCCAGAAGTGGAACGGCACGATCGCGGCCTTGACGAACAGCCCGGTCGAGATCAGCAGGAACGCCACGATCACGGTCGCGTCGGGCGGGCCGTCACCGAGCTCGCGGCCGATCTCGGCCAGGTTGAGCGTGCCGGTGCGCCCGTACAGGAACCCGATGCCGTGCACCAGCAGGAACGCGCCGATGGTGTTGGTGACCGCGAAGTTCAACGACCCCTGCAGCGGTGCGGGACGCTCGACCTCGTAGGCGGTGAGCGCGTACCCGGTGGTCGTCAGCAGCTCGAAGAAGACGAAGAGGTTGAACATGTCTCCGGTCAGGGCGAAACCGACCATGCCTCCCAGGAACAGCAGCATCAGGGTGTGGTAGAGGGCACCGATCGCCTCGAAGTACCGCCAGGAGAACAGCAGGGAGGCGGCGGTCAGCACGGCGGCGAGCGCGGCCGTCCCCGCCCCGAACGGGTCGATCGCGAAGTTCTGCCCGATGGCCTCCCCGCCGAGCGGCTCCCACCCGCCGAACCACGTCACCACCAGCGTGGAGGTCGTGGCCAGCAGCACGCACACCACCGCGGTGGCGGCTGCGGCCGCCGCCCCGGCGAGGTCGAGCACCGGGCGTCCGACCGCAGGTCCAACCGCCAACAGCGCCGTGGCCGACAGCAGCGGGATCACGACGGCCAGGGACGGGAGGGGCTCCACGTCACCCCCGCATGGTGCGCAAATCGTCGGGATCGAGCGTCCCGGTGCGCTTGTGGGCCTGGATCGCCAACGCCAGGAGCAGCGCGGTGACGGTCGCGCTGACGACCGCGTCGGTGACCGCCAACGACTGCACGATCGGGTCGACGGCCGGCGTGTCCAGCGGGGCGTCGGGGAAGATGGGGGGGATCGCGCCGGAACGGAACCCGACGGCCAACAGCAGCAGGTAGGTCGACGACTGCACGACCGTGACGCACACGACCAGGTGGACGAGGTTGCGGCTGGTGACGATGCCGTAGAGACCGGCCAGGAGCAGCCACCCGGCCACCACGTACGGCAGAGCCTCGAGGGTCATCGCCGGGTGCGCTCGTGGATCCGGACGGTCTGTTCCAGGAAGTGGGAGAAGATCAGGAGGAACCCGGCGGTCACCTCGAACCAGATGATGATGTTCAGACCCACGATCGTGCCCGAGGACACCAGTTCCCCCAGCGTCCCCATCGGCCCGATGTTGGTGAGGAAAGATCCAGCGACGACCAGCCCGACCAGGCCGACCACGATGTAGGCGCCGGCGCTGGCCGCCTCGATCTGCTCCAGCACGCGTTCGGACGTCAGCCGTGCGAACGTGTCGTACTCGTCGGCGAGGTACAGCGCCAGCACTCCCCCGGCCGTCAGCACGCCCGACTGGAAGCCGCCTCCCGGGGTGAACTGGGCGTGGAGGATGACGTAGAGGCTGGTGAGGAGGGCGATGCCTGCCAGCGCCGTGCCCGCCAGCTGCAGCGCCCCGCTGGTGGGCGGGACGTCCCTCCCGGGCAGCGCATCGAGCGGCGGATCGTCGGTCTCGGTGCGCTGCATGCGTAGGAGGAGCGCCACGGCGGCCACCGACGCGAACAGGATCAGCTGCTCTCCCATCGTGTCGAGACCGCGGTAGTCGAAGATGACGGCGCTGACCAGGTTGAACGAGTTGCGGTCGCGCACGCCGACGTCGAGGTAGTAGTTGCTGACGAAATCCTCGAAGTCGATCGCGTCGGGCAGGGCCAGGAGCCCCCACAACAGGATCGCAGCGAACCCCGCGGCCCCGACCAGGAACAGTGCCCTGCGGGCCTGCTCGCTCACCGCTGGTTCGCTCGCACCGCGGCCATGGTGAACAGCACCATCACCGGGACGGCGACGATCCCCACGACGATCATCGCCATCGCGACGCCCGGCGCCTCGAACAGCAGGAAGAGCACGGCCAGGGTGGACCCGAAGACGCTGGCCACGACCGATTGACGGACCGGGTCGCGGGTGGCCACGACCGCGGTCCCGGCCGCGGCGACCAGCAGCAACGCCAGGACGTGCGCCGGCGTCACGCGCTGCCCTCCTCGGCGACCTGCTCGTGGGGGCCGGCGAGCAACCTGCCGGTGCGCCGGATGCGCAGCGCCCGTGCCGTCGCACGGGTCAGGAAGGGGCTCGACAGCCACAGCACCGCACCGGTGGCCACCACCCGGGCCACGTGCGAGCCGGTGTGGGCGTCGAGCGCCACGGCCGCGACGATGAAGGCGGTCCCCACCACGGCGGCCGGCCCGACGAGATGCAGCCGGTCGAACGCGTCCGGTGCCAGCACAACGCCGACGGCGCAGATCAGCTCCGTCGCGACGCCGGCGGCCAGCAGCACGGCGACGATGACGGTCACAGCCATCGCTCCAGGAAGCGGGTGACGGTCAGCCCGCCGACGAGGATGATCAGCGCGAACACCAGCGCCACGTCGGAGTAGGAATCGTGCGCGTGGCGGGCGGACAGCACCAGCGTGATCAGGACGGCGATCACCCCGACCAGTTGTGCGGCCACCAGCCGGGTACCGACGTCGCCGGTCAGCGCCCCGGCCCCCGCGATAGCCAGCGCGATCAGGAGTCCGACCACCGCCAGGTCGACCGCGGTCACGTGGCCCACCGCGGGAACGAGCGCTTGGGGTCGGGTCGGGGCGCGAGCTGGTGCAGCAGCAGGCACTCCTGCCCTTCGATCAACGCCACGACGTAGGTGTTGGGTGCCACCGACGCCTCCAGGGTGATGGCCGCGTCCAGCGCCGCGTCGATGCGGTGGTCGACCGGGACGGCGATGAACCGCCCTTGCAGCGGCCGTCGCCGCAGCACGCGATCAGCGAGGGCTGCGGCCACCGCGCGCGTCTCGGCGATGAACACACGCGCGACCGCGGCGAGCCGGTGTAGCTGCGGCAAGGCGCCGGTGAAGCTGATCCCGGCTGCGCGGAGCGAGACCCGTGACAGCGCGACCGCAGCAGCAGCCACCAGGCTGGCGGCGATCAGCTCCTGCACCGACACCGACACGAAGAGCAGGTAGATCCCGGCGTAGGTGCCCCACCACACGACGTAGCCCCAGGGGAGCCGCCGCGCTGCACTCCGGTCGACCACGTCACCCTCCGGGTGGTGTCCCGGAGCATTCCACACCGTCGTCCACGCGCCAGGACGTGCAACTGTCCCGGTGGGCGCCGTCCGCGGCTTTCGCTCAGACGTTCATGCCCATCGCCTGCAGCTCGAGGCGCACCTCGTCGGAGATCATTTCCGGGCTCCACGGCGGAGTGAACGTGAAGTCGACGGTGACGTCCTCGACGCCCGGCAACGACCCCAGCACGACCGAGACCTGCTGGTCGATCAGCTCGGTGAGCGGGCAGCCCATGCTGGTCAGCGTCATGGTGACGTGCACCCGACCGTCCGATGCCTTGGTGATCTCGTACAGCAGCCCGAGGTCGACCACGTTGTACCCGATCTCGGGGTCCATCACGGCCTTCATCGCCTCGCGCATGACCTCGACCGATGGCATGCCGTCGTCCTCGAGCGGGAACCCGGCCGGTCGGGGTGCCCGTTCGGCCGCTTTCTCGGCCTCCTGCTCGGCCTGTCGCTCGACGTCCGATCCCGGCCCGGCGCCGGGCGTTGGCGGCTCGTGGAGCGTCGTCTCCTCGGGCGGTAGCGCAGCGTCGCTCATGTCTCCACCTCGTGCTCATGGGTCACCGTGTGTTGCGATCCGCCAGCGCGGTAGGTCTCCAACGCGTCGCGGAGCGCCATCCAGCCCAGCAGAGCGCACTTCACCCGCACCGGGAACTTCGCGACCCCCTGGAAGACGATCCCGTCGCCGAGGTCGTCCTCGCGGGCGGGCCGCTCGCCGTGCATCATCAGCCGGAACTGCTCGGCGAGGTCGAGCGCGTCGTCGAGCTCTCGACCCTTCACGGTCTCGGTCATGACGCTGGCCGACGCCTGGCTGATCGAGCAGCCATCCCCGTCGAACGCCAACGCGCGGACGCGGCCGTCCTCGACGTCGACGCGGAGGTCGAGTTCGTCGCCGCACAGGGGGTTGCTGTGGTGGACGTGCACGTCCTCACCCTCGAGCGCCGCGGCCCGGTTCTTCGGGCTGCGGTAGTGCTCGAGGATGATCTCCTGGTACAGGTCCTCGAGGGTCACGCGGGTCTCCTAGCGCGAGAGGATCAGGCCGGGCCGCCGATCGTCTCGGGGTCGCGTTCCTCGGTCACCGGCGCCACCGCGTCCGGGACCCGGCGGAAGAAGTCCTTGGCGGCCTCGATGCCGCGGACCAGCGGTGCGATGTCGTCCTCGTCGTTGTAGACGTAGAAGCTCGCTCGTGCGGTGGCTGCCACCCCCAGGTGGCGCATCAGCGGCTTGGCGCAGTGGTGGCCGACCCGCACGCACACCCCCTCATGGTCCAGGACCGTCCCCACGTCGTGGGCGTGGACGCCGTCGACCAGGAACGAGATCGACCCGCCGCGGTGGTCAACGTTGGCCGGGCCGTGGACGGTGACCCCGTCGACCTGCTGGAGCGCGGCCAGTGCCGTGCGGGTCAGCTCGACCTCGTGGCGGCGGATCTCCTCGGGATCGAGGTCCAGCAGGTAGTCGACCGCGGCGCCCAGGCCGATGACCTCGGCGATCGGCATGGTCCCGGCCTCGAACTTGTAGGGCAGGTCGTTCCAGGTGGCGCCCTCCAGCGTGACGTCGCGGATCATCTCGCCGCCGGTGAGGAACGGCGGCATCGCGTCCAGCAGCTCCGGGCGCGCGATCAGGACACCGACCCCGGTCGGGCCCAGCATCTTGTGCCCGCTGAAGGCCAGGAAGTCCGCCCCGAGTTCACCGAAGCGCACCGGCAGGTGCGGCACGGATTGGGCGCCGTCCACCAGCACCTTGCATGCCGGATTCGCGGCTCGTGCCTGCCTGGCCAGTGCCGCGACCGGGTTGATGGTGGCCAGCACGTTGCTCTGCTGGGTGATCGCCAGGAACGAGACCTTGCCGTCAGCCAGCAGGCCCGGGACGGCGTCCAGGTCCAGGTAGCCGGCGGCGGTCACCGGGATGAAGCGCAGCTCGAAGCCGACCTCCCGGGACGCCTCCAACCACGGCACCAGGTTGGCGTGATGCTCCATCTGGGTGGCCAGCAACGCGTCGCCGGGACCCAGCCGGCGCCGCACCCACGAGTAGGCCACCAGGTTGATCGACTCGGTGGTGTTGCGGGTGAAGACGGTCCCCTCGACCGGGGCGTCGACGAACGCGGCGACCTTCCGCCGGGCGTCCTCGTACGCGTCGGTGGCCTCGGTCGCGATCTGGTACACGCCGCGGGCCACGTTGGCGCGTCGCTGCTCGTAGTAGGCCGCCATCGCGTCGAGCACGGGCTGGGGGCTCTGGGCGCTGGCGGCGGAGTCGAGGTACACCAGCCGCTTGCCGTGCACCTGGCGGCGCAACGTCGGGAAGTCCTTCTTGATCCGGTCGACGTCGAAGCGGCCCATCAGCGTCCTTACCATCGTTGCCTCCATCGTGCCGCGGACCCCGCGCCCCGCCCACTCCCGGGCGGGGAAACCCTCCCGACGCGCGGTGTCGGCATGCCCGGCCTCACGCCGCGGGGGTCGCCGCCTCGCGGAACTCCTCGTAGCCCTTCTCCTCGAGCAGGTCGGCGAGCTCCGGGCCACCGGAGCGCACGATCCGCCCATCGAACATCACGTGCACCTCGTCGGCGTGGATGTAGCGCAGGATCCGGGTGTAGTGGGTGATCAGCAGCACCCCGAGGTCGGGGCCGACCATGCGTTTGACCCCCTCGGCGACGGTCTTCAGCGCGTCGATGTCGAGGCCGGAGTCGGTCTCGTCGAGGATCGCGACCGCGGGACGGATCAGCGCCATCTGCACGATCTCGAAGCGCTTCTTCTCGCCACCGGAGAAGCCCTCGTTCACGGATCGCTCGAGGAAGCGCTCGTCCATGTCGAGGTTGGCCATCTCCGTCTTCAGTCGCTGCATGAACTCGCGGACGGGGACGTCCTCGTCGCTCACGGCGTTCAGCGCCATGCGCAGGAAGTTGGTCAGCGACACGCCGGGGACCTCCACCGGGTACTGCATCGCCAGGAACAGCCCCGCCTGGGCCCGCTCGTCGGGGTTCATGGCCAGCACATCGCGCCCGTCGAGGGTCACCGACCCGCCGGTCACCGCGTAGGCAGGGTGGCCGGCGATCGCGTACGCCAGAGTGGATTTCCCGGATCCGTTGGGACCCATCAGGGCGTAGGTGCGACCCTGCTCGATGTCGAGGGTCACGCCTTTGAGGATCTCCTTGCCGTCGACCTCGACGGTGAGGTCGCGGATCTCGAGGAATGCCATCTTTTGTCGTCTCCTTGAAGTCTGTTGAGGGTCTCCGGTGTGGTGACCGGCCGAACCGTGCCGGCCGCTGGTCTCTAGTGGTCGGGGATCGGTGCGTCGTTCAGCTGCTGGTCGATGTCGACCAGGACGTCGTCGCCGTCGACCTTCGCCGCGAAGATCGGGATGGGTTCGGTCGCGGGGAGGGTCTCGGCCTCGCCGGTCTCCAGGTCGAACGTCGAGCCGTGCAGGGCGCACTCGATCGAGCAGCCCCACACCAGCCCCTCGTGCAGGGGATAGTCCTGGTGCGAGCACACGTCGTAGGCGGCCCGCACCGAACCGTCGTCGCAGGCAACCACGCAGATCGGGTGACCGTCGAGCTTGACCTGCAGCCCCGTCCCGGGGATGAGGTCGTCACGGGTGGCGACCTTCTCGAACACCACTACGCCGCACCTCGCTCGTTGGCTGCCACGCCGCGGCCTCGGCCGCGGCGGGCGATCGCCGTCAGGTCGGCGCGGTCGACCTCGGCCTCGATGTGCTGCAGCGTCCGTGCCTGCACCGCCGGCAGCGCGATGCGATCGAGCACCTCGGCGAAGAAGCCGAACACCACCAGGCGCAGAGCGTCGGCGGCGCTGATCCCCCGCGACTCGAGGTAGAACAGCTGCTCCTCATCGATCTGGCCGGTGGCCGAACCGTGCCCGGCCGTGACCTCCGCGCACTCGATCTCCAGGAACGGGGTGGAATCGGCCTTGGCGCCTTCGGACAGGATCAGGCTCTTGTTCACCTCGTTGGACGCGCTCCCGATCGCGTCACGGTGGACGAAGATGTGTCCGCGGAACACGGTGCGGCTGCGGCCCTGCAGCGCCCCCTTGTACAGCACCTCCGAGGAGGCGTGGCCGGCGACGTGCGCGATGAACGGATGGTGCTCGAAGTGCTGTCCTTCGTCGGAGAAGTAGATCCCGAGCGGCTCGATCCGCGACCCCGCGCCGACCAGGTGGACCTCGGGGCGCAGACGGACGGTGTCCCCACCGATGGTGACGGTGAGGTGGCGGAGCTGGGCGTCACGGTGGAGCGCCGCGGCGTGCACGACCAGATGGCCGACCCGTCCCTGCCAGTCCTGGATCGTCACCAGATCCAGGTGGGCACCGTCACCGACGACCACCTCCGCGACCTCGTCGACCGTTGTTGGGGTGTCCAGATCAGCTGATACGTGCTCGACGTACAGCTCGGCTCGGCTGTGGCGATCGGCGATGACCAGCAGGCGCGGCAGGTGCGCGCCGGACTGCGCCGCCTGGATCGAGATACCGATCGGTTCGGCGAGCTCCACCTCCGGCGGGATGTACACGAACACGCCAGCCGTCCACGCGGCGTCGTTGGTCGTCACCGTGCGGTCGTGGTCGGCGGTCAGCGAGCCGAGGTGCTGACCGACCAGGTCCTCGTGTGTGGTCGCGGCGGTGGCGAGGTCGGTGATGACCACGCCGAGCGCCTCGGCGTCGGAACAACCCATGACCGTCACCCGGCCATCGCGGAGCTCGACACGTCCGGCCAGGTCAACGTCGTCCAGGAGCGGCGACGGGACCGGCGCGGCCAGCTCCCCGTCGCCTGTGACGATCGGGACGTCGACGGCGAAGCGGGTGAACGGCGTGTCGCGCCACAGCTCCTCGCCGCGGAGCTGCGGCCATCGCTGGTCGACCCATGTCTTGAACGCCTCCAGGCGGCGGTCGCGGAGCCATCCGGGCTCGCCGGCCGCGTCGGCGCGACCAGCGAGGAACTCCTCGGTGAGGGCCTCGAGCGTGGTCCCCACTCGAGCGCCCGAGGTCGCGGAGGTCATCCGATCGCGCCCTCCATCTCCAGGGCGATCAACCGGTTGAGCTCGACCGCGTACTCCATCGGCAGCTCCGAGGCGATGTCGGACACGAACCCGCGGACGATCATCGTCTTGGCTTCGTCCTCGGAGACGCCCCGGCTCATCAGGTAGAACAGCTGGTCGTCACCGATCTTGGACACGGTCGCCTCGTGCTCGATGCGGGCGTCGTCGGCCTCGATCTCCATGTACGGGTAGGTGTCGCTCCGCGAGTGGGTGTCCAGCAGCAGCGCGTCGCACTGCACGTTGGACCCGCAGCGCTTGGCCTGCGGTTCGATGTGGACCAGCCCGCGGTAGGACGTGCGCCCCTGACCCTTCGAGATGGACTTGGAGATGATCCGCGACGACGTGTCGGACGCGTGGTGGACCATCTTCGCACCGGCGTCCTGGTGCTGACCGTCCGCGGCGTACGCCACCGACAGGACCTCACCCTGCGCGCCGCGGCCCATCAGCCACACCGCCGGGTACTTCATGGTCAGCTTCGAGCCGATGTTCGCGTCGATCCACTCCATGCGGGCGTCCTCGTAGGCAGCGGCTCGCTTGGTCACGAGGTTGTAGACGTTGTTCGACCAGTTCTGGATCGTGGTGTACCGCACCTGCGCGCCGGGCTTGACGATGATCTCGACCACCGCCGAGTGCAGCGAGTCACGCGAGTACACCGGAGCCGTGCAGCCCTCGACGTAGTGCACGTACGAGCCTGGCTCGGCGATGATCAGCGTCCGCTCGAACTGGCCCATGGACTCCTTGTTGATGCGGAAGTAGGCCTGCAGCGGGATGTCGACCTTGACGCCCTCGGGGATCCAGATGAACGACCCGCCCGACCACACCGCGGTGTTCAGCGCGGCGAACTTGTTGTCGTTGGGCGGGATCACCGTCGCGTAGTGCTCCTTGAAGAGATCCTCGTGCTGCTTCAAGGCGGTGTCGGTGTCGAGGAAGAGCACGCCCTGGCTCTCGAGGTCCTCGCGGACCTTGTGGTAGACGACCTCGCTCTCGTACTGGGCGGCCACGCCAGCGATCAGCCGCTGCTTCTCTGCCTCGGGGATGCCGAGCTTGTCGTAGGTGTTCTTGATGTCCTCGGGGAGCTCGTCCCACGACGTGGCCTGCTTCTCCGTCGCACGGACGAAGTAGTAGATGTCGTCGAAGTGGATCCCGGACAGGTCACCGCCCCACGACGGCATGGGCCGTCGGGTGAACGCCTGGTAAGCGCGCATCCGCAGGTCGCGCATCCACTTGGGCTCGTCCTTGAGGAACGAGATCTCCTCGACGACCTCGGCGGACAGCCCGCGCTTGGGCTCGAACACGTAGTTGTCTGGATCGTGCCAGCCGAACTTGTAACGGCTGAGCTCGTCGGCGACCTGCTGCTGCTGTGTGCGGGGCGCGGTCAGCCCGATCTCTGCGGCGGTCTTCGCCACGGTGGTCCTCCTCGGTGGTGTTCAGGTCTGTTCGGTGTTCCGGGTCGGTTGTTGTGCGCAGCTGTCGTCTCAGCAGCCGCAGTTGGCCGTGATGGTGCAGACGCAGGCGTTGGCGCCGCTCGCCAGCGTCTCGCGGCGCGAGATCCGCACATCGCCCAGGACGCGCCGGAACGTCGCGGCCTCATGGGCGCACATTTCCGGGTTGTCCTTGGCGACGTCGAAGATGGCGCAGTGGCTCTGGGTCAGCTCGAACCCGTCTCCGTCGCTCGTGACGCTGGCCTCGTAGCCGGCTTCGTTGAGCGCGTCGACCAACTGATCGAGCCGCCCTGCCAGGTCGTCCGCGTCGACCGCGCGGGCGTACGCCTCGGTCTGGCGATCCTGCCGCCAGCGCAGGAACGCCTGCAACCCGGCCCGGCCCTGCTGGTCCGCGATGAAGGCCAGCAGGTCCTCGACCATCTCGGCGTACCGATGCGGGAAGAGCTCCTCCCCCCGCTCGGTGAGCCGGTACCGGGCGACGGGGCGGCCGCGTTCCTGGCGAACCGTCCGCTCGGTGATCATCCCCTCGCTGTGCAGCATCGCCAGATGCTTGCGAACCGCGACGTCGGAGATGCCGAGCGCGTCCGCCAGTTCGGGGGCGCTCCGCTCGCCCTCTCCCTTCAAGGTCCGCACGATGGTCGCCCGGGTCTCGCCGAGCAGTGCGGCGAGCGATCGCGACAGGGTCCGCGTCTCCGGGCCCTGCGCGTTCGTCGCCGCGCGCTCCATCGTGTGGTCCCCTGCCTCGAGCTTGTCGACCGCAGACTCAGTGCTTCTCAACGTCAGTGCTTCTCAACGTCAGTGCGCTTCTCAACGTCAGAGTTTCTCAACTTCCTGGTTATGATATTACGCGCGGCGCACGACGCCCGCAACGGCCGCCCCGAGCGTCCGTCCCGAGCGTTCGCATGGCGCTGCTGGGGTTGCGCTCGCCGAAGACCCTGCGCCGTGGCAGGGCCATGCTCGGCCGGTCATGCGGCGCGGAAACGGCCCGCCGTCGGGTCACCCGGGGCCTGCGCCGTTCAAGGCACGGGGCTGGTCGGGCGGCTCCCTGGTCTTCCGCGCGACTCGGCGGACGTGCCGCCGCCCTAAAGCCGTCACGCAGCGTAACCGAACACTGCGGGGGGAGAACGTGGTCCCCGACCCGGCCATCGGAGGATGCCGTGGCACAGACGAAGGTCGCGGGCACACAGCCTGTGGGCACGGGGTCGCGCTGGCAGGGCGACGGACCGACGCGCGACGACGGTGGCCTGGTGCCGGTCGTCGACCGGCGCCGCGACGTGGTGCGTCGGCTGCTCGAGCGGGGCGTCGCAGTCCACGCCTTGCAGGTGCTGCTCCCGGGCTGGGACGACGAGATCAGGGCGGCGGTGGGCGACGGCGACAGGTCGTGACATCGATGTCGACCCCCACCTCGCTCGTGGCCCGGCAGGTCGCAGTCCTCGACCACTCCCCCACTCCGGCCGAGGCTGCGCGTCGCCTGCCTAGAGTTGGCCCTCGTGAGGGTGGATCTGCGGCGGCTGACGGCGCGGCTCGCGCCGCTCGTGCCTGACGCCGTTCTCGATCGCGTGCTCGAGTTGCGGTCGCGGCTCGGTGAGGGGCCTGTGATCGGGCTGCCGCGCTTCGACCGGGTCCTGGTGGTGGCGCCCCATCCCGACGACGAAACGCTGCTGTGCGGTGGGACGGTGTCGGCGCTGGCAGACCGGGGGGCCGACGTGCGGGTCGTCGTGGCCACCGACGGCACGGCGTCGCGGGTGCCGCTGGCCCCCGGCGAGCTGGCCCGGCGCCGCCGCGAGGAGACCCGACAGGCGTGCGCGACCCTCGGCGTCGGCGACCCGGTGTTCGTCGGCCTGCGCGACGGAGACCTCACCGCCCAGGTCGGGGCGCTGACCGATGCCGTGCAGGACCAGCTGGAGGCGTTCGCCCCGCACCTGGTCCTGGTCCCGTGGTTCGGCGACGCCCACCCTGATCACCGCGCGTGCAGTGCCGCCCTGGTGCGCACCACTCCCCTCGACGAGGTCGAGGTCTGGGGCGGCGAGGTGTGGATGCCCGCACCGATCAACCGGCTGGTGGACGTGTCGGAGACGATCGAGCGGAAGCGCGCGGCGCTGGCGGCTCATGCCACCGCGCAGCAGGCGTTCGACCTGGAGGCGATGCTGGCGCTGAACCGCTACCGCAGCGTGCACGGCCTGCGAGGCCGCGGGTTCGCCGAGGGGTACCTGGCCGCCCCGTTCCCCGACTACGCACGCTGGACGACCCACGCGCTCGAGTCCGACGCTCGATGAGCGAGCGACGGCTGCGTCGGGCCGGCCCCCGAGACACCGATGCGCTGGCGGCCCTGTTCGACACGGTGTTCCCCGACAACCCCAAGGCGGACCCGGCCGTGCTGCGCTGGCAATTCTGGGACAACCCGTTCGGCCGGGCGGCGTCGTGGGTGTTCGACGACGATGGGGAGCTGGTCTGCCACTTCGCGGTCCTGCCGGTCCCCGCCCGGCTCGACGCACGCCCCATCACCGCCGCCAAGCCGGCTGACGCGGCGACGCTGCCCGCCTACCGCGGGCAGGGCCTGATGGGGCGGGCCGCGAACGCGGTGTTCACCGAGTGCGCCGAACGCGGGATCCCGGTCACCCTGTGCCTGCCCAACCGGCTGGCCCGCGGTGCGCTCAGCAAGATCGGGATGGTCGAGGTGGCGCCGGTCCGGGCCTACGTCGCGGCGCTGGACGACACGTGGCTGGCCGAACGGTTCGGGTTGCCCCGGCCGCTGGCTCGCCTGGTCCGCCGGGCGGTGTTCCGCCTTCCCGACGTGGGACGAGCCCGCGAGGTCGAGCAGCCGCCCGACCAGCTCGACGCGCTGTGGGCGGCCACGGCCGAACAGGTGCCCAACGGCGTCGTGCACGATGCTGCGTGGTGGCGGTGGCGGTACGTCGAGCGCCCCGGCGGTGACTACCGCTTCTTCGCGGTCCGCGACGCCGGTCGCCTGCTCGCCGCCGCCGCCACCACGACGCGGGAGGCGTTCGGGGGGCGGTTCGTGCATCTGCTCGACCTCCAGGCCGTTCACGCCGGGGCCGGCCGGCAGGTGGTCGGTGCGGCCCTGGCCGGCACGGATGCGGTCGGTGTGGCCACCGTCGCCCTCCCCGGGACACGCATCGCCGGGCTCGTCCGGTCGGCGGGGCTCCGCCTGCTCCCCCGCCGGCTCGAGCCGGCGGAGCAGATCCTCGGCCTGTTCCACAACGACCCGTCGCTGGGCGACCTCACCGACCGCCAGTGGTCGGTGGCGTGGACCGATCTCGACCACCTGTGACGGCCTCGACCGGGGCAGCCGCCACGTCGCCCGCGGCCTGGCGCAGCCACCGCCCCGACCGCCACCACCGGCCCAGCAGCGCTGGTCGCACCACCGCATCGAGCACCACGCCGGCCTGGACCCCCACGGCGCCCCAACCCAGGACCAGCGCCATCAACGCCGACGAACCCAGCAGGAACCCGGCGATCCCCACCGCTGACGCGGCCAGCGGGAGCCGGGTCTCACCAGCTGCCTGCATGGCGCTCCGCAGGGCCTCGTAGACCGCGAGGAAGACGGTCGCCGCCCCGTACGTCCGCACCCAGCTCGCCATGACCGTGTGGACCTCGGGGTCACCGCCGCCGCCGAACGCGGTGGCGATCGGCCCGGCCGCGGCGACCAGGACCGCCGCGCCGGCCAGGCCGACGACCGCGGCCAGACCCACCGCTCCGTCCCCGTACCGCTCGGCGGCGACCGCGTCGCGACGGCCGAGGTTGGTCCCGACCAGGGCGCTGGCGGCCACCCCGACGCCGATCGCCGGCACCCGCGCGAACAGGTGCACCCGCCGACCGACGTGGAACCCGGCGTTGGCGGCCGTCCCGAACGCCAGCGTCAGGGCGTTGAGGGGGATCTCGGCCAGCACGTACAGGGTGCGCTCGGCCACCTGCGGTGCCCCGATCCGCACGATGCGGCGGCCGACGTCCGTGGCGCGGAGCCCGGCACGGCGGAACCGGACCCGGGCCCGCCCCGACCACAGCACGACCGCCAGGGCGGTGCCGCCGAGGATGTTGCCGACCGCCGTTCCCAGCGCGGCGCCGACGACCCCCAGCGCCGGGAAGGGTCCGGGGCCGCCGACCAGCGTGACGGTCAGCCCGATGTTGACCACGGTGGCGGTCACCCGCACCACCATTGGGGTGCGGGTGTCGCCGGCTGCCTGCAGGACCCGCGCCAGCATGATCGCCAGCACCCGCGGGACCGCCGTCGCCAGCACGATCCGCAGGTACACGGTGCCCGGACCGGCCACGTCCGGGCCGGCGCCCAGCAGCCGGAAGAACGGTCCGGCACCCAGCAGGCCCCCCACCGTGGCGAGGGCCCCCAACGTGACCGCCAGCAGCGCGGTCTGCGTGGCCGCGTCGGCGGCCGCGTCGTGCGCCCCGGCACCGTAGCGCTGTGACACGGTGGCGACGGTCCCGGCGCTGAGGCCCAACGCCACCATCAGCACCAGGCGCGCAGCGGTGTCCGCCACACCGACCGCTGCGACGCCGCTGGCGCCCACGACCAGGCCGACCACGATCAGGTCGACGGTGCGCATGGCGATACGGACCATGCCCGTGGCCACCGCAGGCCACGCCAAGCTGATCAGCCCTGGCCAGGTCGCCGGGACGCGGATGTTGTCCTCCAGTCCTCCGGGCTCGGTCGCGGGGAGCGGTCGCGACCGTCGCACGCGCCGGCGGTCGCCACCCCCGACGGTCGTTCAACACCTGGCGGTCGCGGCCAGCGCCACGGCGGGGCGTGCCAAGATGCGCCGGTGCAACCGCGCCCCGACTCCACGACCGGCGAGACGCCCACCGAGACGCCCGCGCGACCACAGCACCGTGGGCGGCGGGCGCTGGGGTGGGCCGCGTCACTGGGACTGCTGGCGGTCGCCGCGGCGGTGGCCCGTTCCCGGTGGCAGGCCGTCGGAGAGGCCGGCGGGATCCCCGGCTTGGAGCCTGCGGCCGTGGCGGTGGTGGCCTACCTGGTCGGGAACACGCTCCTGGCGCTCAACTGGCGCGAGCTGGTGTCGCTGGGCGCGCCGCGTCCGCCCGCTCGCACCGCCGTGTGGATCTGGTCGGTGTCGCAACTGGCGCGGTACACGGTCACGCTCGGGCAGGTGGCCGGCCGCGGGGTCGTGGCCCGTCGCTACGGGCTGACGGCCACCGCCGGGGCGGTCAGCACCTTGCTGGAGCTGACCTTCTACCTGTCGGTCAGCTCCGCACTGTCCCTGGCGACGTTGCCCTGGTGGCTCCCGCTGGTGCGGGCACGGTGGCTTGCGGTGGTCGGAGCCGTGCCGTTCCTGGTGCTCGCCGCGACCCTCACCCACCCCGACGCGGTGCTGCGCGGCCTGTCGCGTCTGCTCGACACGCGCCTGGGCCGGTGGGTGACGCGCGGGCGCCTGCAACGCGTCGACGAGCGGGTCGAGGTCTCCCGCGCGCGCCTCGCGCGCGTCGCCGGGTTGTACCTGGCCAACAGCGCGGTGAGGTTGGCCGCGTTCCTGGTGCTGCTCACCGCGGTGGGTGGCGACCCGACCCGGATCGGGTTGCAGGCCGTCGGGGCATACGCGGTCGGTCACCTCGCCGGCGGGCTGGTGGTGTTCGCGCCGGGGGGGATCGGCGCGCGCGAGGGTGCCACGACGCTGGTGTTGGCCCCGGCGATGGGCGCCGACGCCACCCTGGTGCTGGTCGCGGCCGTGCGACTCTTGGAGATCGCGGCCGAACTGTTGCTGGTGGGGATCGCGAGGGCGCTGCGAGGACCAGCGCCGGCCGGTTGAGGACCTGGCCGCACCGGCTGCCCTTTTCAGCCACCGCGCAGGACGTCAGCGACGGCCCCGAGCTCGTCGTCATCGGCGCGCAGCAACGGGCTCCACGGTCGCACGAGCTCCTCGGGGTCGTACCGGGGGACCACGTGCAGGTGGAGGTGGAACTCCGACTGGAAGGCGACCTCGCCGGTGGCCTGGAACAGGTTGACGCCATCGGCTCCCAGCCGGTCACGGACCAGCCGCGCGACGACCCAACCGGCGCGCATCACCCGAGCGGCGTCGTCCTGGTCGGCGTCCCACAGGTCGCGGACGTGACGCCGGGGGACGACCAGCGTATGCCCGCGCGTGGCGGGGTGGACGTCGAGGAACGCCACGGTGTGGGCGTCCTCGACTACCAGGTGGTGGGGTTGATCACCAGCCACGATGGCGCAGAACGTGCAATCCCCGCTCATGGCTGCACCGCCGGCCGCAGCCGTACGTCCAGCGCCGTCTGCCGGTTGCGCGGCCGGTCGTGCGCGGCCGCGGCCGCCAGCGCTGCGCTCTGGCCGACCACCACCAGCGCCTGCTGCGCCCGGGTGATGGCGGTGTAGGCCAGGTTGCGCCACAGCATCGCCCGGTGGGATCGGTCACAGACGAACACGACCACCGGCCACTCACCGCCCTGCGCCTTGTGCACGGTGATCGCCCAGGCGTCGGTGAGGTCGCGGGTCTGGGAGCGGTCGTAGGTGACCTCTCCGCGGGGGAACGTCACGCGCAGCTGCCCACGACGCGCGTCGACGTCGACCACGTACCCGATGTCGCCGTTCGAGACGTCCAGCTCAGCGTCGTTGCGGGTCTGCATCACCCGGTCGCCGGAGCGGAACCCCGCCACGGCCGCACCGCGGGGCGGGTTCAGAGCCGCCTTCAACGCCGCGTTGAGCGCATCGACGCCGGCGTCGCCGCGGTACACCGGCGCGATCACCTGGATGTCAGCGACCTCGACCCCGAAGTAGGCCGGCATGCGGTTGGCGACCGCCTCGACGACGCGCGGCACGATCCGCGCCCGCTTGGGCTCCTCCGCGACGATCACGTCGCCGTCGACGGCGCGGAGCTGTCCGAGGGTTCCGGTGTTGACCTCGGTGGCCAGCGACACGATCCGACTGGTGGCGGCCTGGCGGTGGACCTCCGTCAGCCTGACCGAGGGCACGAGCTGGGCGCGCAGCAGGTCCCGGACGACATCACCGGTGCCGACCGGGGGCAGCTGGTCGGGATCGCCCACCAGCAACAGGTGCGCCCCGTCGTCGACCGCAGCCACCAGCGACGCCGCCAACCACGTGTCGCACATCGACACCTCGTCGCAGACGACCAGATCGTGCGGCAGCCGCTCCCCCGCCCCGTAGCGGAACGCGAACCCCCGGCCGTGGCCGTCGCCGGAGGTCGTGGGACGCGCGTCGAGGAGGCGGTGCACGGTGGTGGCGGGGCGACCGACCAACTCCTCCAGGCGTTTGGCGGCCCTTCCGGTCGGCGCGCACAGGGCGACGTTGAGTCTGACGGCCTCGGCTGCGGCGACCACCTCCTGGACGGTGCGCGTCTTCCCGGTACCGGGTCCCCCGGTCAGGACCGTGACCGGCGCGTCGAACACCAACCGGACGGCCTCGCCCTGGCCGGCCGTGAGCTCCGGCGACGGGCCGATCCCGTCGCGGTGCGGTCGCAAGCGGGAGCGGCCGGTCGCGTGGAGACGGGCCAGGTCGTCGGCCAGTGCCTGCTCGGACGCCAGACCGGCGGGGGTGTACACCGCTTTGATCACCCCCCCGTCGACCGTGATCTCCTCGACGGTGAGGTCACCGCCCGCCACGGCCCGCGTCAGGCCATCGACGGCTGCGTTCATGTCGACCTGCGCCAGGCGGGCTGCCTCCTGCAGGCACTGCTCGCGCGTCAGGTACTGGTGCCCGTCACGGTGGCGTGCGGCGGCGTGGCCGGCGCGCGCTGCCGCCGCCAGGCGTCGCGGGTCGAGGCGATCCACGCCGAGGTGGCGGCCGAGCGTGTCGGCGTGCGCGAAGCGGCACCGGTCGGCGCCCAGCACTGCGTACGGATCGCGCCGGACGACCTCGGTCGCGTCCACGCCGAACCGGGCGAACACCGACCGCACCACCTCGTAGGGCAACCCAGCCGGCTCGATCAGCCGGACGAGCGCCGCCAGCGCGGCGCCCTGCTGCCAACGGGCGTGGATCGCCTCGGCCAGGTCGGAGCGGATCCCCGCCTCGGCCACCAGCCGGTGCGGCTCGCGCTCGATCACCGACCCGGCCGAGGGTCCGAACGCCGCCACGATCCGATCGACGGTCCGGGGCCCCACCCCCGGGAACCGCTCGGTCAGCAGGAACGCCCGCAACCCCGCGACCGTGGTCGGGACGGTCTGCTCGTAGTAGGTCGTCTCGAAGGTCCGCCCGAACCGCGGATGGTGCTGCCAGCTGCCGACCAGCCGCACGGTCTGGCCCTGGACCAGGTCGGCGAGCGGTCCGGCGCAACGCGCACCGCCTGCGTCACCACGCGGTTCGATGCCCAATTCCACGACGCCGAAGCCGGTCGCAGGGTCAGCGTGGTACACGCCGAGGACCTCGCCGTTCAGCTCGTCACCGGCGAACAGCTGTGGCACAGCGCCCCTCCGCGTGGTGCAGGGACGGAGCGTGCCATACGCGGGAGCCGGTGGACGCCTCACCGTGTCACGCGTTCACGCCGCCTTCAACGGTCGGGCGCGTGGTCGCCGACCGGCTACCGGCTGCTGACCGCCTTGACAGGAGCCTGCGCGAGACCTTCCTCACGCTCGTCCCACTGCTCCCGGTCGCGGCGCGGGCGAGCGACCAGCCAGCCCAGCAGGAACCCGATGGTCAACCCCACCAAGGCGAAGGTCACCCGCGGCCCCCAGGTGCGTACGGTCTCCTCGTCGACGTGCTCGTCGACGAAATCCCCGACCCGCTCGGCCGTGGCGCGCGTGCGTTCGGCGAAGAGCTCGGCAGCGCGCTGGGCCTCCTGCGTCGCCTCAGCCAGGCTCTGGCGGGCGTTGGCCAGGGACTCCTGCATGCGCTGTGCAGCGGGTTCGAGCCGCTCGGATGCGGCTTCACGGGCCGGCTCGAGGCGGTCGTCGACGGTCTCGGCGAGCTTCTCGGTGCGACTCTTGGTGGGTGTCACCTTGTCGACGAGCCGTTCGGCTGTGCTGGGGTCGGATCCGATCCGCTCCTGGACGCGCGTGCGCATCTTCTGCGCGGTTCCGCCGGATCTCACGGTGGCTCCTTGTGTCGGCGCGGCGTGTGACGGTGTTGCGACCGACCGTAGCCCCCGGGACCGCACGACGCTGACCGCGGGGCGGCGCCTTCCGTCCAGTGGCCCGGATCCGCGGACGGTCGGGGTTGGCTGATCATCTACGACACGGTGTCGGCTTGACGGTCCAGCGCGTCGCGGATCGCGGCGGCGACCTGCGCCGCATGCTGGTCGGAGTCGTACTCGTGGCGCGGCCAGAAGAACCCGCGAAGCCCGTCCTTGGGCGTGCGTGGCACGACGTGGACGTGCAGGTGCGGCACGCTCTGGCTGACCCGGTTGTTGATCGCCACGAACGTGCCGGCGGCGTCGACCGCGGCGGGCACCGCGGCGGCCAGCCTCTGCACCGCGCCGAAGAGGTCACCGAGCCGGGCCGGCGGGAGGTCGATCAGGGTGTGACGATGCTGGCGGGGAACCACGAGGACGTGGCCGGGGAACAGCGGACGTCGGTCGAGGAAGGCCACCACGTCCGGCTGATCCAGCACCGTGTTGGCGTCGGCCTCGCCGGCGACGATGCGACAGAACGCGCACTCGCGGTTCACGTGCCTCCCAGCGGCGGCGGCGGGCGGACCGACCAGCGCATCCGGGCCTCGACCGCCAGCTCGTCGAGGAGGTCAGCGGCGTCGAAGGCCTCGGCCGGAGCGACCACCCCCTGTGCGTGCGCGTCACCGGCCACCAGACGCGCAACGACCGTGGCGATCGCCTCGGCCGTGAAGCCGTAGACGTCGCGTCCGTGCGCCCACGCGCGCGCCACGTCTCCGTCGGCGCCGACCACCTCGGCCACACAGGCCCAGCGTGTCTGTCGTCGCCGATCGGGGGCAGGACCCTCCGGACCGGCCGCCACCAGACGGTCGAGCAGGGCCCGGGCAGGCGCCCACCGCAACAGCCACTTGCCCAGGGGCGCCAGGTCGGCGACCACACCCGGGATGGCCACGTACGACCTGACCTCACGTGCGTGCGGGACGTGCCGCGGGACGAGGACGGGTTCGCCGCCAGGGAAACCGACCACGTGATGGGGACCGATCGGACGCGGGAACCACGCCAGGCGGCGCACCTGCCCCGGTTCCTCCTGCTCCAGGCCGTCGACGTAGGCGAACCCGGGGGCGGCGAGCACGCCGACCATGGTGCGTCGGGTTCCGCGTGACGCCCACCCACCGGAGCCGCGCACGAGGTAGGCGACGTGTACGTCGCGGGCCGACTCGACCTGGGTCCCTGCGACGTCGGCCAGGAGATCGCCGGGCAGGTAGTCGAACCCGCAGGCGGGCACGGCCGTGGTGCCGGCACGAGCGGCCGCCGTGGCACGCTCGTCGAACGCCCACCGCAGGAACGGCTGCTCTCCGGTGCTATCGACGTAGTCGACACCGGCGCGGATCGCGGCGTCCAGCACCGGCGGTCCCAGATCGACGAACGGTCCGGCGGTACTGACGACCACGTCGACCCCTGACAGCAGGTCGCCGAGGCCGTCCCGATCGGTGACGTCCACGGCGCGGACCTCGGTCACGGCTGGTAGGTGGCCGACAGCTCGCTGCACGCGACCGGCGTCACGAGCCGCGGCGATCAGGTTCACGCGGCGGCGGTCGAGCGCCTGGGCCACCAACCGACCGGTGTAGCCACTGGCGCCGAGTAGGCCGACCTGCGCCACGCCACCTCCCTCAAGACGGCAGCTGCGGGGAAGCGACCGTAGTTGACGCAACTGCGTGGACGCTCCGGGGTGCGGGCCGCGATCGGCGCCCGCATCTGCTCCGGGTACGTGACTCGGCGGCCCGGGGATGCCACCATCCCAGCCCCGCGCGTGGAAGGCCGGCATGCGAACTCGCTGCGCATCGAGCGTCCCGACCGAGGCCACGTTGTTGCGTATCCCCGTGGTCGCGGACGGTTGGGTGGCTGCGCTCCCACCCGTCCCGGACGGCCACGACGCGTCGATCAGCGTCAGCGACGCCGGCTTGATCGGTGCGCGCAGCGACCTCGAGGCGCTCGGCTACACGCTCGTCGGGGTGAACGCCACCCTGGTTGGACCCGGGTGCCGCGTCGCGGACATCCTGGTCAGCGATGCCTCGGCGACCGCCCGACCGGACTGGTACCGCGACCTGGCACGGCAGGCCGAGCGTGCCTTCCCCCTGGCGATGGGTCCGGTGATGGCCGTGCTCGACGAGTTGGTCGCGATGCACCAGGCCAGCTGCAGTCGGATGTGACACGACCTCGATGAGGTGCTAACGTCAGCACGCAACGGGGTCCCTCCCCCGCCTCGGGTCGACCCGGCGCGCGGCCGTGAGGCCCGAGATCTCCCCGTCTCTGCGTCCGAAGGCGCCACCGCACACCCCCGTGCGCTTGCAATAGTTAGCGGAATGGGGTTTACTGGTGGCGAGACGGGACCGAGAGTCGGTCCAGCGCCGTCGGGAGCGGCCCGGTGTGGACCAGCCATCCCGGTCGCACCGGTGGCCGTCTCACGACCATGTCCCCGCACACCACATCAGATCGGAGAGCACCACATGGCGACCCAGACCCAGACCAAGCAGACCGCCAAGCACGCCGCCAAGGCCAACACGACCAAGCGCACATCTGGTCGCCTGGCGGGCGTGCCCGTCCACGAACGTGACCCGAAGGTGATCGCCGTCGACACCGCCTACGTCTTCGCGGGGCTGGCCAACAACGCTGCCCAGCTCGCCGGCGAAGCGGTGACGGCCGCCCGGACATTCCCGGGTCGCATCCGCAGCACCGACGCCAAGCGCACCCGCACCGATCTCGAGAAGCGGGTGCGCGACCTGCGCAACCGACTCGAGTCCCGCTTCGACGAGAAGGCCGCCGAGGGTCGGACCCTCGCCGACGACCTGCTCAAGGATCGCCGGGTGCGCAACGTCCTCGACCAGGCCGGCAACGCCCGCAGCCAGGTGAAGGCCGCGGTCACCTCGGTGCGCCGGACGGCCCGCCGCAGCGTCGAGGCCGGTGCCGCGGCAGGCCGCGACCAGGCGCAGACCGCCCGGTCGCAGACCAAGGCGGCGGTCACGTCGGTGCAGAAGACGGCCGATGCCGTGGTCGAGGCCGTGACCGGCTCCAAGACCGACGAGCAGGACAGCTAGGCAGCCAGGAGCCTCCCCGGTGAGGCGATCCCCGCCCCGCCTCGCCCCCGCACCCGCGCGGTGCCGCCGACCGCCCTCTCCCCGCGGAGAGGGCGGTCGGCTGTTCGCCCACGTCGTCGTCCGCCCACAGTTGGCGCGGCAGCTGCCTGGCTACGATCGTGTGCCATCCAGGAGTGCCCGTGTCCCTCCAGCAACGCATCCACTCGGACCTCACGGCGGCCATGAAGGCCCGCGACCGCCAGCGGGTCAGCGCGCTTCGGATGATCGTGGCCGAGATCAAGAACGCAGCGGTGGACGCCCGTGTGGGAGCGCAGGGCCAGCTCCCCGACGACGTGGTCGAGCAGCTGCTGCAGCGCGAGGTCAAGCGTCGCCGCGAGGCCGCCCAGACGTACCGTGACGCGGGCCGGCAGGAGCGCGCGGCCGCCGAGGCCGCCGAGGCCGACATCTACCGCGAGTACCTGCCGGAGCCGCTCAGCGACGAGGAGCTGCGCACGCTCGTCGACGCCGCCATCGCCGAGGTGGGGGCCGAAACGTCCCGAGACATCGGCAAGGTCATGGGCGTGGTGATGCCCCAGGTCGGCACCCGCGCCCAGGGTGCGCGCGTCACCACCATCGTCAGGTCGCGCCTGTCGGGCTGATCGTGCGGTCGTGGGGAAGCACCGGCCGCTGCTCGCGCCTGGCCACGGCCGGCGGCGCTCCACGCGGGGCGGGGCGCCGGGCGGTCATCGTGCGTGAAGTACCCTCCTCGTCCATGGCCGTTGTCCGGAGTCGGGTGGATCCGACGTCGGCTGCGTTCGCCGCGAACCGCGCGCACAACGAGGCCCTGGTGGCCGACCTCCGCGAACAGCTGACCCGGGCGGCGCAGGGCGGTCCGCAGCGGGCCCGGGAACGTCACGTCGACCGCGGCAAGCTGCTGCCACGCCAGCGGGTCGAGGCACTGATCGATCCCGGCACCCCGTTCCTGGAGCTGTCACCGCTGGCGGCACACGGCATGTACGGCGGGGACGCGCCGGGCGCCGGGCTGATCACCGGGATCGGTCGGATCGCGGGGGTCGAGTGTGTGGTGGTCGCCAACGACGCGACCGTCAAGGGCGGGACCTACTACCCGATGACGGTGAAGAAGCACCTGCGCGCCCAGGAGATCGCCGCCGCCAACCACCTGCCGTGCGTGTACCTGGTCGACTCGGGTGGGGCGTTCCTGCCCAAGCAGGACGAGGTCTTCCCCGACCGTGACGACTTCGGCCGCATCTTCTACAACCAGGCGAGGTTGTCGGCCGCCGGGATCCCACAGCTCGCGGTCGTGATGGGGTCGTGCACGGCGGGTGGGGCGTACGTCCCGGCGATGAGCGACGAGACGATCATCGTGGCGGAGCAGGGCACGATCTTCCTCGGCGGTCCCCCACTGGTGAAGGCCGCAACCGGCGAACAGGTCTCCGCCGAGGAGCTGGGAGGCGGAGACGTCCACGCACGTCGCTCCGGCGTGGCGGACCACCTGGCGGTCGACGACCGCCACGCCCTGCAGCTGGCCCGGGACGCCGTCGACAACCTCAACCGGAGCACGACCACGCGCCTCGACGTGTCGACGCCCGAGGACCCGGCGTACGACCCGAGTGAGCTGTACGGGATCGTCCCGCGCGACCTCAAGGAACCGTTCGACGTTCGGGACGTCATCGCCCGCCTGGTGGACGGCTCGCGGTTCCACGAGTTCAAGCACCTGTACGGCACCACGCTGGTCACCGGGTTCGCGCGGATCCACGGCTTCCCGATCGGGGTCGTCGCCAACAACGGGATCCTGTTCAGCGAGTCGGCGCTGAAGGGCGCCCACTTCATCCAGCTGTGCAACCAGCGCGCCATCCCCCTGGTCTTCCTGCAGAACGTCACCGGGTTCATGGTCGGTCGGGAGTACGAGGCCGGCGGGATCGCCAAGGACGGGGCGAAGATGGTCTCGGCGGTGGCGTGCTCGTCGGTGCCGAAGTTCACCGTCATCATCGGCGGCTCCTTTGGTGCCGGGAACTACGCCATGTGCGGCCGCGCGTACGGACCGAGGCTGTTGTGGATGTGGCCGAATGCCCGCATCTCGGTGATGGGCGGCGAACAGGCGGCCACCGTGCTCGCCACGGTCCGCCGCGACAACCTGGAGGCACGGGGCGAGAGGTGGTCGAGCGACGAGGAGCAGGCGTTCAAGACGCCGATCCGCGAGCAGTACGAGCGGCAGGGCCACCCCTACTACGCCACGGCTCGGCTGTGGGACGACGGCATCATCGACCCCGTGGACACCCGTGACCTCCTCGGGCTCGCGATCAGCGCTGCGCTGAACGCCCCGATCGCGCAGCCCACGTGGGGTGTGTTCAGGATGTAGGGCTCGCGGCCCGGGGGCCCGATGAGTCCCAACTCGGTCGCGGCGGAGGTGGCGACGATGCCAGACGCAGCGTCGGTGCGTGTGCAGCGAGACGGGCGAGGGATCGTGACGGTCACTCTCGAACGCCCCGAGGTGCGCAACGCCTTCGACGCCGCGCTCCTCGCGGGACTGCGCGCCACGTTCTCCGAAGTCGCCGATGACCACGGGGTCCGGGTTGTGGTGCTGACCGGGGCCGGGCCGACCTTCTGCGCCGGCGCGGACCTGCGCTGGATGCGCAGGGCCGCCGACCGTTCCGTCGACGACAACCTCCGCGACGCCCGGGAACTCGAGGCGACGCTCCGTACCGTCCACGACTGTCCGCACCCCGTCGTCGCTCGCGTCAACGGCCACGCGTTCGGCGGCGGGATCGGGCTGCTGGCCTGCGCCGACGTGGTGGTCGCGGGGCGCGGTGCCCGGTTCGGCTTCGGCGAGGTCCGGGTGGGTCTGGCGCCGGCGGTGATCGCTCCCTACGTCGTGCGACGCACCGGACCAGCTCGAGGCCGGCGCCTGTTCCTCACCGGAGAGCGTTTCGACGCTGAGGCCGGGGTCCGCTTCGGTCTGGTGGACCACGCCGTGGCTGACGACGAGCTCGACACCGCGGTTGCCGACGTGGTCGGCGACCTGCTGCGCGGCGGTCCCGAGGCGCAGCGAGAGGTGAAGGCGTTGGTGGCGCGGGTGACAGCCACCGCCAGCTTGGAGGACGCCGCTGCGATCACCACCGAAGCGATCTCCCGCCTCCGCGTCTCCGCCGAAGCGCAGGACGGCATGTTGGCTTTCCTGGAGAAGCGCCCCGCCGCGTGGGCCCCCGACGACTGACAGCGCCGGCACCAGCCTCGGACGTCGGTCGTGCGGGCGCGACCGCATCACCTCTCCGTCGAAGGTGTGGCTGCGGGTCTCGCGGATGGTGATGCCTTCCACGGCCGAGAAGACGCCCGAAGCTGGGGGTGCGCGCACCCGCCAGCCGCGCCTCCGGTCCGCGCAAGGCCCGTCCGTTCGGGTGTCGCGGCGGGCTCCGGCGTCACGGTGAACCCGCGCCGAGAGGCTGTCCTAGCCTGGCCGTCCCAACACCGCTGCGGGAGGTGGTGTGTTCGCCAAGGTGCTGATCGCCAACCGCGGCGAGATCGCCCGACGCGTGGTTCGAACCTGCCGCGAGCTGGGGGTCGCCACGGTCGCCGTGTACAGCGACGCCGACGCGCACGAGCCGCACGTCCACGAGGCCGACGAGGCGGTCCGGCTGGGTCCCGCCCCGGCCGCGGAGAGCTACCTGAACGTGCAGCGGATCGTCGCGGCCGCCGTGCGAACCGCGGTGGAGGCGGTCCACCCCGGTTACGGGTTCCTGGCCGAGAACGCCGACCTGGCCCAGGCCTGCGAGGACAAGGGTGTCGTGTTCGTGGGGCCGCGCCCGGCCACGCTGCGGCTCGTGGGGAACAAGGCGGCCGCCAAGCGGTCCGCGCAAGGCGCCGGCATCCCGGTCATACCGGGCGTGCACGATCCCGACCTCGATGATGGGGCCCTGGTCGCTGCGGCGCAGGCCGTGGGCTACCCGCTGCTCGTGAAGGCGGTCGCGGGCGGTGGCGGCCGCGGGCTGCGGCGCGTGGACCGGCCTGGCGATGTCGCAGATGCGCTCGTCGCCGCGCGGCAGGAGTCCCGCGCGGCGTTCGGTGACGACCGGCTGTTCCTCGAGAAGCTCGTGCAGCGACCACGCCACATCGAGATCCAGATCTTCGGTGACCGCCACGGTGACGTGGTGCACCTGTTCGAGCGCGAATGCTCGGTGCAGCGCCGCTACCAGAAGCTGGTCGAGGAGGCGCCGTCCCCGGCCCTCGACGAGGACCTGCGCCAGGCGATGGCCGAGGCCGCGGTCGCGGCCGCCCGGTCGGTGGACTACGTCGGGGCGGGCACTGTGGAGCTGCTGCTGTCGGACGTCTCGCGCGACTTCTGGTTCCTGGAGATGAACGCCCGCCTGCAGGTCGAACACCCCGTGACCGAGGCGATCACGGGGATCGACCTGGTGGAGTGGCAGCTGCGGATCGCCGCTGGCCAACCCCTGCCGCTGCGGCAGGACGAGCTGTCCCGCGACGGACACGCCATCGAGGCCCGCGTGTACGCCGAGGATCCCGCACGGGGGCACCTGCCCCAGACCGGCCGGATCCTCACCTTCGACGTCCCCGCCTCCCCCGGCGTCCGTGTCGACGCCGGCGTCGTCCCGGGCAGCCGCGTGACCCCCCACTACGACGCGCTGCTGGCCAAGCTGATCGTGCACGGCCGTTCCCGCCGGGAGGCGGTGGCCCGCATGCGACGGCTCCTGGCGGATACCTCGGTGTTGGGCGTGACGACGAACGTGGCGTTCCTGCACGACATCATCGACCACGGCGCGTTCACCGCCGCGGCGTTGACGACCGCCTTCCTGCACGACCACCTGCGCGGTTGGGTGCCTCCTGCCCCGCCGGTGGAGGCGTTGGCCGCCGCCGCAGCCGCGCTGGTTCGGCGGGGCGCTGGCCACGGTCGAGGCGGCGACCCGTGGGAGACGTTGGGCCCGTGGCGGGTCGCTGGGGTCGGGGGCTGGCGGGTCACCCTCCGCGACGACCGCGGCACAGCCCACGCGCTCGTCGTCGGTGGGCGTGGCGACCGTCTGCGCGTTCAGGTCGGCGGATCCTCACACGACGTCGTCGTCACCGCCGACGAGCCGCTCCTCAACAGGCTGGACCTCGAGGTGGACGGCCGCGAGGCCGCGACGCGGGTGGCGATCGACGTCAGTGACCGCCCCCACGGGGAGGGGGGTGAGGTGGTGTGGGTGCACACCAGCGGTGTCACGACCTGGTTCGGTGTCGTCGCCCCGACCCGCCACCCTCAGCGGCGTCTGCTGACGGCGGGCGCGGCGTTGACGTCGCCGATGCCGGGGACGGTGACATCGGTGCCCGTGACCGCCGGTGACCACGTCGACGGCGGCCAGGTCCTCGTCACGGTCGAAGCGATGAAGGTGCAGCATCCCGTCCGCGCGCCCGCGCCAGGGACGGTGACCGCCGTCCGCGTGGCGGCCGGCGACGTGGTGGACGCGGACCAACCGCTGGTGGAGGTCGGGCCGGACATGGAGGGCGACGGGGGATGAGGCTGCCGGACCGCGTCACGATCGTGGAGGTGGGGCCGCGCGACGGTCTGCAGAACGAGCCGGCGACGGTCCCCACCGCCGTGAAGGTGGAGTTCATCGAGCGGCTGGCCCGGTGCGGGCTCGAGGTCATCGAGGCGACCTCGTTCGTGCATCCGGAGTGGGTGCCGCAGCTGGCGGACGCAGCCGATGTGATGGCCGCGATCCGACGCCTGCCCGACGTTCGTTACCCGGTGCTGGTCCCCAACGAGCGGGGGCTCGATGACGCGCTGGGCGCCGGGGCGGACGAGATCGCGGTGCTCACGGCCGCCAGCGACGCCTTCTGCAAGGCCAACCTCAACCGGACGGTCGACGGGAGCCTGAAGATGCTCGCCCCGGTCATCCAGCGGGCATCGGAGGCGGGAGTGCGCGCACGCGGCTACCTGTCGACCGTCCTGGGATGCCCCTACCAGGGCGCGGTGCCCACCGCCGACGTGGTCCGCGTCACCGTGGCGCTGTTCGAGCTCGGCTGCGCGGAGGTCAGCCTGGGCGACACGATCGGCGTCGGGACGCCCGGCGAGGTCCGCAGGCTCCTGGACACACTGCGGCGCCACGTGGCGCTCGACCGGCTGGCGGTGCACATGCACGACACGTTCGGGCAGGGTCTGGCCAACACCTTGGCGGCGTTCGATGCCGGCGTCACGGTCGCCGACACGTCAGCCGGTGGGTTGGGCGGATGCCCGTACGCACCGGGCGCCACGGGCAACCTCGCCACCGAGGACCTGGTGTACAGCCTGGAACGCAGCGGGCTCGACACCGGGGTGGATCTCGACGCTCTGGTCGACACCACAGCCTGGATGGCGTCGCAGCTGCGTCGTCCACCCGCGTCACGGGCCGCCCAGGCGATCCTGGCCCAACGCCGTCTGGCCGCAGCGCAGCGCCCGTAGCCTGCGCGCGGGACGCCACCGCGACGAGGAGCGACACGTGGGCAGCCACATCCTGGCGATCGACCAGGGCACGACCGGTACCAAGGCCCTGGTGGTCACCCCAGACGCCGATGTGGCCGGCCAGGCGTACTCGGAGTTCCGCCAGCACTACCCGCGGCCGGGCTGGGTCGAGCACGATCCGGAAGAGATCTGGGAAGTCAGCCGCCGGGTCGCCGAGCAGGCTGTCGACGCTGCCGGGCTCGACGCCGCGGACCTCGCCGCCATCGGGATCACCAACCAGCGCGAGACCACCGTGCTGTGGGACCGTGCCACCGGCGAGCCGGTTCACAACGCGATCGTGTGGCAAGACCGCCGCACCGCGGGGCTGTGCGAGCGGTTGAAGGCCGAGGGGCTGCAGGACCAGGTCCGCCACCGCACCGGCCTGGTCATCGACGCGTACTTCTCGGGGACCAAGGTCGCGTGGCTCCTCGACCACGTGGACGGGTTGCGGGGACGCGCGGAGGCCGGTGAGGTCTGCTTCGGCACGATCGATTCGTGGCTGGTGTGGAAGCTCAGCGGCGGCCGCACGCACGTCACCGACTACACCAACGCCTCGCGGACGCTGCTGTACGACATCTACGAGCGGTGCTGGGACGGCGAGCTCCTCGAACACCTCGGGATACCCCACGCGGTCCTGCCGGAGGTCGTGGCCAGTTCGGGGCAGCTGGCCCAGACCGCCGACGGGGCGTTCCTCACCGACGGGATCCCGGTCGCGGGGATCGCCGGGGATCAGCAGGCTGCGCTGTTCGCGCAGGCCTGCTACGAGGAAGGCCTGGCCAAGAACACGTACGGGACCGGTTCGTTCGTGCTGATGAACCAGGGAACGGAAGTGGAACGGGTCACGCGTGGGCCGCTGGCCACGATCGCGTGGGGGATCGGCGACGAGCCGGTCGAGTACGCACTGGAGGGTGCGATCTTCGTCACGGGCTCGGCGGTGCAGTGGCTCCGTGACGAGTTGCGCATCATCGACGACGCCGCTGACACCGAAGAGCTCGCGGCCAGCGTCGACAGCAACGACGACGTGTACTTCGTGCCGGCGCTCACCGGGCTCGGCGCCCCGCACTGGGACCCCTACGCCCGCGGAACGGTGGTGGGCCTGACCCGTGGCACGAGCCGGGCGCACCTGGTCCGCGCCACGCTCGAGAGCATCGCCTACCAGACGCGCGACGTGGTGGTGTCCATGACCGAAGAGACGGGGATCGCGGTGGACGAGCTCCGCGTCGACGGCGGGGCGGTCGCCAACCGGTGGCTGATGCAGTTCCAAGCCGACATCCTCGGTGTCCCGGTGGTGATCCCCCGGATCACGGAGACCACTGCGCTGGGCTCGGCCTACCTCGCCGGGCTGGCGACCGGTGTGTGGTCGGGGAAGGACGAGCTGGCGGACCGTTGGACGGTGCAGACCCGGTACGAGCCGGCCATGGGCGCCGACCAGCGCGAGGCGCTGCACGCCCGCTGGCAGCAGGCCGTCGACCGCGCTCGCGACTGGGCCCGCCCAGACTGACGTCAGCGGCGACGCGACGCGACGTCGGCCAGCACCTCACCGGAGACGTCGAGGAACACGTCGAGCTCGTGGGGCGTGCCGACGGTGACGCGGAAGTGGTGGTCGAGGCGGTAGGGCGCCAGCGTCCGGACCCCGACACCGTGGTCGGCGTATGCCGCGGCAACCGGCCCGGCCGGCTCCCCCGCGTCGACCAGGACGAAGTTGCCCAGCCCGTCAACGAACGGGACCCCGAGCTGTGTCAGCCCCGCGGCCAGGCGCCGCCGCCCCGCGACGGTGCCGGCCACGGTGCGCTGCAGGTGTCCGTCGTCGCCGATCGCCGCGACGGCTGCCGCCTGCGCCAGCGCGTTGACGTTGAACCTGACCCGTGCGGTGTCCACGGCGGCGACCAGGTCGCGGGGGCCGAGGAGGTAGCCGACCCGCAAGCCCGCGAGCGCGTACGCCTTGGAGAACGTGCGCAGTGTGATCAGGCGGGGGTGGTCGACGCCGAGCTCAGCGACCGGCACGTACCCGCGGTGGCCGCGCGCGAACTGGTGGTAGGCCTCGTCGACCACGATCGTGACGTCGGCGGGGACGGCGTCGATCACCGCGCGGAGCTGGTCGCCGTCCAGATGCGCGCCGGTCGGGTTGGCGGGGTTGTCGATCGTGACGATCCGTGTGTCCGCCGAGACGCGGTCGAGGAGCGCGTCGGCCGTCCGGGCGAAGCCGTCACCCAGCGGAGCCTCGTCGAACCGGGCGCGGGCGACCTGCGCGCCGAGCCGGTAGACGATGAACGCCCGGTCGTAGGCCAGGACCGACCCTGCGCCGCTCCCCCGGTCGGTGCGGCGTGCCTCGTGCGCGATCAGGTCCATCAGCAGCGCAGCCGAACCGTTCCCGACCACCACCTGCTCGACGCCGACGTCTTCGAGGCGGGCGATGACGGCGCGCAGCTCGGCGCTCTGGTCGTCGGGGTAACGGTTGGCGTCGCCGGCGCGGGTGGTCAGGACGTCGACGACCGCGGGCGACGGCCCGAACGGCGACTCGTTCGATGACAACCGCACCTGCATGCCCGGTGGAGGGCCGACCGCCGCTGCCGATGCCACCGTGAGAGGCGGCGCTGCACGACCTCGATGCATCGGGCGGTCGTCGCTCACCCCTTCACGTCGGTGCCGCCGCCGAACGCGCCGGTCTCGCGGTGGGCGCCGTGCCGGTCGCCTTCGCCGTCGGCGTCGCCGCGTCCCGGCAGGCGGCCCCGCACCTCGTCCAGGGCCCTCCTGCCGCGCCGGTCGCCCTCGCCGTCGGCGTCGCCGCGTCCCGGCATGCGGGCCCACACCTCATCCAGGACCTTCCTCGCCCATCGGAACTGCGTGGCCAGGATCGCCAGGCCCGCGGGGATCGCGAGGATGGCGGGACCCGGCAGGACGATCATCGCGACGCCCGCCACCAGGACCACGGATCCGACGATGCTGACGGCGACGCGCTTGCCTTCACGCCGGACGAGCGCGCGCATCCGACCTCCCCGCCCGTCTCCCTGCTGCGCGTCGGACACGATCCCTCCTCGGTCGACCGCCGACCACGTCCTGCCCACCGCTGCGATGGACATCCCGCAGCCATCACATGAAGGGTAGCCTTACCTTCGATGGAGACCTCCACCGGCCTCCCCCCGGCGGCCACCGACGACGCGGCAGCTGCACTGCCGGCGGTGTGCTGCATCGACGTCAGCCGATCGTTCGGGGACGTGGTCGCGGTACGGGAACTCGACCTGAAGGTCGCGCGCGGTTGCATCACCGCGCTGCTGGGACCATCCGGTTGCGGCAAGACCACGACGCTCCGGCTGATCGCCGGGTTCGAGCAACCCGACGCCGGGCACATCGAGCTCGACGGCCACGTGGTCGCCACGCCCGCACGATCGGTGCCTCCCGAGCGTCGCAAGGTCGGGATGGTGTTCCAGGACCACGCGCTGTTCCCGCACCTGACCGTCGCGGGGAACGTCGCGTACGGGTTGCATCGTTGGCCCCGGCAGCAGCGGCGCGACCGGATCGCACAGGTGGTCGACCTGGTCGACCTGACCGGCCTCGAGCAACGCCTCCCGTCAGCGCTGTCGGGAGGTCAGCAGCAGCGTGTCGCGCTCGCGCGTGCTCTGGCACCCCGCCCCGAGGTGGTCCTCCTGGACGAGCCGTTCTCGAACCTCGACGCGGCACTGCGCACGACGGTCCGCGCGGACGTGCGACGCATCCTCAAGGACGCCGGTGCCACCGCGGTGTTCGTGACCCACGACCAGGAGGAAGCGCTGTCGCTGGCCGACGAGGTCGCGGTGATGGGCGCGGGGCGCATCCACCAGGTTGCCGACCCTCACACCCTGTACACCCGCCCCGCCGACCGCTTCGTCGCGACGTTCGTCGGCGACGCGGACGTGCTCCCCGCCGAGCGGGTCGACCGCTACCGGGTCGTGACCCCCCTGGGGATGGTGGCCACGGTCGGGCCGGTGCCGGCGTCGAGCGTCGAGGTGGTGGTCCGACCGGAGGCGCTGACACTGACCGCCAACAGCTCGGGTCGCGCACACGTCCAGGCGGTGTCGTACTTCGGACACGACCAGCTGGTGCAGCTGCAGCTGGCGGACGGGACGTCGCTGCGGTCACGGCTGGGACCCGAGCCACGTTTCCGCCCCGGCGACCGGGTCGACGTCGACGTGCGCGGTGCGGTGGTCACGCTGGGCTCCGAGCGGTGAGCGCCGCGATCAGGCGGCGTTCAGCTCCCGGTACACGGCGGGGACCACCGCGCGCACGTACCGCCCGAGGCGGACGAACGACTCGCCGGTCTCGCGGAAGCGGTAGCTGATCGGGACCTCGGCGTACCGGTAGCCCTTGGCCAGCAGGTCGAGGGTGAGGACCTGGGCGTAGTTGAAGTCGTGGACGATCTCCGCTGCGGCGGCTGCGGCCGGCGACAACGCCCGGTAGCCGCTCTGCCCGTCGCTGACCGGGTGGCGGGACACGATCCGCAGCAGCGCCGTGAGCACGAGGTTGCCGACGCGGCGGTGCGGGAGCATCCGCTGGATGCGGCCACCGAAGCGCGTCCCGACGACGTAGTCGGCGGTCGCGTCCAGGATCGGGGCGACCAGCGCCTCGAGCTCCTCGGGGGCGTACTCGCCGTCGGCATCGCAGAACGCCACCGCGGCCGCGTCGCGGTCGACGGCCTCGGCCAACCCGCGCCGCACCGCCGCGCCGAGCCCACGGTTGGCGGCGAAGCGCACCACGGCAGCGCCCGCGGCCGCCGCCCGCTCCGCGGTCGCATCGGTCGAGCCGTCGTCGACCACCACGACCTCGACCGGGTGGCCGCGCACCGAACTCGGCGCACGTGCGACGACCCCGGCGACGGTCGCCTCCTCGTCGTGGGCAGGCAGGAACAGCACCACGGGGCGCTGGCGCTCAGCGGCGGGGGCGGGTTGCCTGCGGCGTGGCCGGTGGCGTTCCAGCCGCAGACGTCCCAGCATGCCCGGCGCGGGAACGACGAGCGCGACGGCCCCTGCGGCCAGCGCGTAGACCGTCTTGACCGCGTGGGCGACGAGCGCCACGGCCAGCGCCGTCCCGGCAGGCAGCCCCAGAGCGACGAGTGTCGTGGCGGCCGCGGCTTCGTAGGTCCCGAAGCCGCCGGGCGCCACCGCGACGACCTGCGCGGCGATCGTCACGGCGGTGACCAGCACCGCCTCCCGGATGCTGAGCGCGGCCCCCGCCCAACGGGCCGCCTGCCACACCACCGCGGCCTCCAGCAGCCACGAGACGACCGTGCCCAGCGCCACGGCCGGGCCCGGCGGACGGGTGCGGGCCGAGCCATGGGTCCGTCGCAGCCACCACGTGCCGGCGGCCACCCCGGCCGCCGCGAGCACCAGAACCCCCCCGGCCCCGGCCCCCACCACGCGACCGGCCACCGGGGCGCCGAGAGCGACCGCCAGGCTCCCCACCGTCAGGAGGTCTGCGGCCCGCAGCGTGACCACGGACGCAGCCGCGGGTCGCAGCGGCACGCCCGCCCGGCGCACCACGCTGGCCACGCGCAACGGCTCACCCAGCCGCAACGGCAGGACGTGGTTCCCGGCCAGGGAGACGTGCAGAGCGGCCAGGGCCTGACCGAACCGCAGCTGCGGCACGACCCGGCGCCACACCGCCGCGCGGACGACGAAAGCCGCGGCGTACGCGGCGAGCACCGCGGTCAGCGTCAGCGGGTGAACGACCGCTGCCCGCGCCGCTGTCTCCAGCGCCGCACCGTCCACGCTGCGCGCAACCACCACGAGCGTCACGGCTGTGACCGCGGCGGCGGCGACCCACGCTCCCCAGCGAGGACGGCGGCGTGCCCCCACGGACCTTCCCCACGTCGACTGGCCAGCTGAGGTTAGGCTCCCCTAAGGTCACGCGTCCAGAGCGGCGGGGCGCCGCTCGCACGATCGGAGATCGACGTGCCCCTGGCTGTGGTCACCGGCGCGTCCGGCTTCATCGGACGCCACCTCGTCGGCCGCCTGGCCGCGGACGGGCTCGACGTGTGCGGGGTCGACCGCCGGCCACCGCCCCGCGGCGCTCCCGGCTCGGCGGTCGTCGCCGACCTCGCGGAACACGATCCGGCGGTCGATGCGATCCTGCGCCGCGCCGACGTCGCCTACCACCTCGCCGGATGCCCCGGTGTCCGCGGTGACGGTCCCGGCGTCGCGGACCGCCGGTGGCGGGACAACGTGGTCGCCGCCGAGCACGTCCTCGACATCGTCGCCGAACGCGTGCCGGTGGTGGTCACGTCCTCCTCGTCGGTGTACGGGGGGGCCACCCACACGCCGGACGGCCTGCGTCCGTGCCGCGAGAGCGACCGGTTGCGTCCGCGCGGCGGGTACGCCCGGTCGAAAGTGGTCCTCGAACGCCGCTGCGCCGACCGGGTGGCGCGCGGAGGGCTGGTCGCGGTCGCCCGTCCGTTCACGGTCGCCGGTGAGCACCAGCGCCCCGACATGGCCATCGCCCGGTGGCTGGCCGCAGCACGCACCGGAGGTCCGCTGGCGGTCTTCGGCTCGCTGCACCGGGTCCGCGACGTCACCGACGTGGGGCACGTGGTCGACGGGCTGGTGCGCTTGGCGGCGCTGCGCCGGCCCGCGACGGTCAACCTGGGGACCGGTGTCGGCCATGCCCTGGCCGGCCTCGTCGCCGCAGTGACCGCGGTCGCCGGTCGGGCGCCGGTCGAGATCCTTCCCGCACACCTCGACGAGGTTTCCGCGACGCTGGCGGACACCGAACGTTGCCAACGGCTGCTCGGCTTCCGACCGATGACCGACCTCGCGGATCTCGTCGCCCGCCAGTGGGCCGCCGCCCAGGTCCGTGCCCCGGACTTGGTGGAGGCACCGTGACGCGACCCGAGCGTGGCACCACGCTGACCGGCGCGACCGGCCCACGTGCCCCGGGGCGATCCCCGCGCTGCCTCGGCCGCCGCCTCCGGCTGGGCGCCGCGGCGTTCCTGGCTGTCGGCCTGCTCGCGGCCGCATCGTCTGCGTGCGCCGGGGGCGAGGATGCGCTCACGATCTACTCCGGCCGTGGCCGCAGCCTGGTCGGGCCGCTCCTGGACCGCTTCGCGCAGGAGGCGGGCATCCCGATCGAGGTCCGCTACGGCAACTCGGCGGAGCTGGCGCTGCTGATCAGCGAGGAGGGCGAACGTACCCCGGCGGACGTCTTCTACGCACAGAACCCCGGCGCCGTCGGTTTCCTCGCCGAACGCGACCTGCTGCAACCCCTGTCCGACACGATCCTGGCGACCGTCGATGCGCGCTTCCGCAGCGATCGCGGGCATTGGGTCGGGGTGACCGGCCGCCAACGCGTGCTGGTGTACAACACCGAGCAGGTGGACGACCAACAGCTGCCACGGTCGGTGTTCGACCTGACCCATGAGCGCTACCGCGGACGGGTGGGGGTGGCTCCCACCAACGGTTCGTTCCAGGACTTCGTCAGCGCGATGCAGCAGGTGTACGGCGAGGAACGCACGCTGCAGTGGCTGACCGCGCTGGCGAACAACGAACCCCGGACCTACGGGAACAACAACGCCATCGTCGAGGCGGTGGCGCGCGGCGAGGTCGCCATGGGACTGGTCAACCACTACTACAACCACCGCTGGCTCGACGAGGACCCGACCCTGCCCAGCCGCAACTACGTCTTCCCCGACGGCGACATCGGGGCACTGCTGATCGCCTCCACCGTCAGCGTGGTGTCCGACGATCCACGCGCGCAGCGGTTCGTCGGGTTCCTCGTCTCCGAGGAGGCACAGCGGTACTTCGCCGAGGAGACCTTCGAGTACCCGCTGGCCCGCGGTGTCCAGCCCGCTGCGGATCTGCCACCCCTGGGCAGCCTCACCCTCCCGAAGGTCGACATCGAGGAGCTCGGCGATGAGCTGCGCGCCACGATCGATCTGATCGAGCGCAGCGGGCTGCGCAGGTAAGGGGTCGCTCTCAACGGTGGAACCGCTCACGTCCGCGCCGGCACCCGAACGCGCGCTGCGCCCGCACCGGGGCGTGGCACCCGGGACCCCGGGTCGCGCCCCGCGCTGGCTGGCCGCCGGCGTGGTCACCGTGGGGATGGTCTTCGCGGTCCCGTTCGGCTACCTCGTGGTGCGCAACCTCGCCGACGTCCGCCGGTCCGCTGCGTTGCTCATGGCACCCGCCGCGGTCGCGCCCCTGGCGCGATCGCTGGTCCTGGCCACGACGGTCGCGGCCGCCGCCGCGGCGGTGGGGACCGCCGCCGCGTGGCTGGTGACCCGCACGGACGTGCCCGCCCGGCGCCTGTGGCGCATCCTGCTACCGCTTCCTCTGGTGATCCCCTCGTTCATCGGGGCGTTCGCCTTGATCGCGGCGTTCGCGCCGGGAGGCCTGGCCGAGCGGCTGATCGGTGTGCGGGTCCCCGGTGGCCTGCGCGGCTTCGGTGGCGCGTTCCTGGTCCTGACGCTGCTGACCTACCCCTACGTCTTCCTCCCGGTCGCCGCACGCCTGCAGCAGCTCCCGTCGTCGCTTGAGGAAGCCGGCCGGCTGCTGGGGCGCCGACCCACGCGGGTGTTCGCGTCCGTGGTCGTGCCACAGATCCGCGGCGCCATCCTGGCCGGGGCGCTGCTGACGTTCCTGTACGCGATCAGCGACTGGGGCGCGGTCGAGCTGCTGCGCTACGACACCCTCACGCGGGTGATCTTCGTCAACGTCCTCGATCCGCCGACGGCACTCGCGCTCAGCCTGGAGCTCGGTGCGCTGGCCGTGGCGGTCGTGGTGCTCGAGCGGATGGTCACCGGCGGCCTGCGTCAGGTCGAAGGGGCCCACGCCACCCGCGGCCTGCAGATCTCCCTCGGGGGTTGGCGCCCGGTGGCGACGGGAGGCCTGGCCGCCCTGCTGTTCGCCGCGCTGGTCGCACCGGTCGGGGTGCTGGCGTTCTGGTCGGTCCGTGGTCTGGCGCGGGGCGCGGCACGCGCCGGGGCGGTGGTCACCGATCCCGGGCAGCTGCTCGGGCCGGCGCTCAACACGGTCGGGATCAGCCTGGCCACCGCCGGGATCGCCGTGGCGGTCGCCGCCCCGGTCGCCTACCTCACGGTCCGCTACCGCAGCCGCGCCGGGCAGGCCGTCAACGCGGTGATCGTGGCCGGCTTCGCCCTACCCGGGCTGGTCATCGCGCTGGCCCTGACCTTCTGGACGCTCGGCGCCCCGGGCCCGATCGTGACCGCCTACCAGACGCTGCACCTCCTCGTCACCGCGTACGTGATCCACTTCGGGGCGCAGGCACTGCGCGCTGCGGAGGTCACCGTCGCCAGCGTCCCGCGCAGGCTCGACGACGCCGCGCGGGCGCTCGGCGCGGGCCGTGGACGCCGGTTGCTGACGGTGGAGCTGCCGCTGATGACACCGGGGTTGCTGGCCGGTGGCGGGTTGGTGCTGCTGTCGACGATGAAGGAGCTGCCTGCCACGCTGCTCCTCGCTCCCCCGGGGTTCGACACGCTCGCGACCCGCATCTGGACCTCGGCCGAGGACGCGTTCCTCGCCGACGCCAGCGTCGCGTCGTTGCTGCTGATCGTGCTGTCCGGGGTGGTGATCTGGGTGCTCGGGGTCCGCCGCTCCGAGGTGCTGCGGTGATCCGGCAACCGTCAGCGGGCGCTCACCACGCCGACGTGCGGCCGCTCACGCGGCGGCGCCTCGCGGTCGTCATCGCCGCGGTCGCGTGCGTGGCCGCTGCGGCCGCGGCGGGTGGGGCGGCAGGTCGGGCGACGACCGGCAACCACACCAGCGGGGACGAGCCGCACTACCTGCTCACCGCGCTGAGTCTCGCCCACGATCTCGACCTGGACGTCAGCGACGAGATCCACCGCGACGCGTACCGCCCCTTCCACGAGCAGACGCTGGTGCCCCAGGCGCGGCGTCGCCCAGACGGGACGATGGTGGTCCCCCACGACCCGCTTCTCCCGACGCTCCTCGCCGTCCCGATGCGCCTGGGGGGGTGGGTGGCCGCCAAGCTCGCGCTGGCGGTGCTCAACGCCGCCCTGGCCGGGCTGCTGGTGTGGACGATGGTGCGCCGCTTCGGCGTCCCGCTGCGCACGGCGGCGGTGACTGCCCTCGTGATGGGCGCCGCCGCCCCCCTGGCGGTGTACGGCCAGCAGGTCTACCCGGAGGTCCCGGCCGCCCTGGCGGTGACCGCGGCGATCGCCGGCCTGGCCGGGCCGCTGCGTCGGGGCGGGATCGCGGTCGTCGGCGGGGCGGTGGTGGCCCTTCCGTGGCTGTCGGCGAAGTTCGTTCCGGTGGCGGCCGCGCTGGCAGGGCTGGCGGTGCTCCGGGTGATCCGCCGCGGCGACCGCGCCACCGCCGGGATCGTGGTCGGGGTGCTGGCGGTCGCGGGGATCGCCTACCTGGCACTGCACCTGGCCTGGTACGGCGGGGCGACCAGCTACGCGTCGGGCGCGTTCTTCGCCGAACACGGTGGGCAACTGGCGGTCGTCGGGCTGGCCCCCCGCTACCTCGCGCGCAGCCAGCGGCTGCTGGGCCTGCTGGTCGACCGCGGGTTCGGGGTGGCCGCCTGGCAGCCGGCGTGGCTGCTGGCGGTGCCGGCGCTGGCGGCGCTGGCCCGCCGCAGCCGCCCCGCGGCTGCGGTGGTCGGCGTGCCGCTCGTGGCCGGGTGGTTCACCGCGGCGTTCGTCGCGGTGACCATGCACGGCTGGTGGTTCCCGGGCCGACAGGTCGTGGCGGTGCTGCCGTGCGCGGCCGTGGCGGTGGGCTGGTGGGTCGGCCGCGACCGGAGACGGCTGACCTTGCTGGCGGTGCTTGGAACCGTCGGCGTGGTCGCGCATGCCTGGCTGGCGGTGGAGGCCGCGCGTGGAGAGCTGACCTGGGTGGTGGACTTCGCCGCCACCGCCAACCCCTGGTACCGCGGCTGGCGGCTGACGCTCCCCGACTACCTCCGGCCGGGCGTCGCGACCTGGGTCCGCCACGGCGCTTGGGCGGTCGCAGCCGTGGCGCTCGCCGGGTGGGGCTGGGCGGGCGCCTCAGTAGGCGCCGCGAGTGGCGGGCGTGCCCGGCGCCGTCGGTGTCTGGGTGCCCGTCTGGGTGCCCGTCTGGGTGCCCGTCACCGTGTCGCCGCCCCCGTCGATCTCGCGGACACCGGCGCCGTCGTCGCCACCACAGGCGGCCAGCACGGCGAACACCAGACTGGCCGCCACGACGAGGCGGGGCGTGAAGCGACGCAAGCGTGACATCCGGGGCTCCTGGAACGTCGGCTGACGTGAGGTGAGCAGAACCTAATACAACGCCGTGCTCACGTGGCAACCCGCCCCGGGGCGACAGCGTCCGTCGGGTGCACCAGTGGCTAGCCTCGCTCCGAGCCTCGTCCGCCCGTCCCCCGCCGAGGAGACCACCGGTGCCCTACGACAAGATCCGTGTCCCCGACGACGGACGAGCCATCTCGATCCACGACGGCAAGCTCGCCGTGCCCGACACCCCGGTCATCGCGTTCATCGAGGGGGACGGCACCGGACCCGACATCTGGGCGGCCGCCCACCGCGTGCTCGAGGCCGCCGTCGAGCGTGCCTACGGCGCTGACCGGCGGATCGTGTGGATGGAGGTGTACGCCGGTGAGAAGGCCAACCGCGTCTACGGCGAGGACGTGTGGCTCCCCGACGAGACGATCGACGCCTTCGGCGAGTTCCACGTCGGGATCAAGGGGCCGCTCACCACCCCGGTCGGCGGCGGCATCCGCTCGTTGAACGTCACGCTACGCAAGCGGCTGGACCTGTACGCCTGCGTCCGCCCCGTCCGGCACATCCCCGGTGTCCCGTCCCCGGTCAAACAACCCGAGGACGTCGACATGGTGATCTTCCGGGAGAACACCGAGGACGTCTACGCCGGCATCGAGTGGGAGGCCGGAACCGACGAGGCTCGCCGGCTGATGGCCTTCCTCCGCCAGGAGCTGGGCGTCGCCGACGAGGTCCGCTTCCCCGACACCGCCGCGTTCGGCATCAAGCCGATCTCGGAGGAAGGCACCAAGCGGCTGGTGCGCTCCGCCATCGACTACGCGATCAACCGTGGGCGCCGCAGCGTCACGCTGGTCCACAAGGGCAACATCATGAAGTTCACCGAGGGAGCCTTCCGCAGCTGGGGGTACGACGTCGCCGAGGAGGAGTACCCCGGCGAGACCTACACCTGGCGTCAGTGGGACCGCACCGCTGAACGCGACGGTCGGGCCGTCGCCAACGACGAACAGCGCGAGGCCGAGGAAGCCGGGAAGGTCGTGATCAAGGACGTCATCGCCGACGCGTTCCTGCAGCAGATCCTCACGCGCGCGGACCAGTACGACGTCATCGCGACCATGAACCTGAACGGCGACTACATCTCCGATGCCCTTGCCGCTCAGGTCGGCGGGATCGGCATCGCGCCAGGCGGCAACGTCAATTACAACACTGGCCACGCCGTCTTCGAGGCCACGCACGGGACCGCCCCCAAGTACGCAGGGCAGGACAAGGTCAACCCCTCGTCGTTGATCCTGTCCGGGGAGATGATGTTCCGCTACCTGGGGTGGGACCAGGCAGCGGACGCCATCGTCCGGGCGATGGAGAAGACCATCTCGGCCAAGAGGGTGACCTACGACTTCGCGCGGATGATGCAGGGGGCCACCGAGCTCCGCACCAGCGAGTTCGGCGATGCCCTGATCGAGAACATGTGAGCCCCAGCGAGCGGAAACCCCCTCTGAGACGACCTGGGGAAACGCTGTCAGGCGTCTTTCTCGTTCCGCGAGGATTCCGCGAGAGAACATAAGCGTCGTCGACCGCGGCGCGCGCCGGTCGTCGCTCGCGGGCATCACGTGCGCGTACGTGCACAGCGTGAAGCCTGGGTCGGAATGGCCGAGGTGCTCCGCGAGGGCCCGGATCGAGATCCGGCCGTCCGTATCGGTGGACGGGCAGCCTCGATCCTGATGGCACGCGCGACGACCACCGACCGCAAGGCCTCCGCCGAGGAGGTCCGCAAGCACGCGGACGGCCTGTGCTCGATGGCCGCCGAGCTGGGGGTCGCGCCGGTGGGTGTGCGCGACGACGGGACCGTCGTGGTGCACGCCGACGAGCCCGGGTACCGGCAGGCGCTGGAGATGTCGGAACGAGCCAGCGCACTCGTGGGCAGCTACGTCCACGTCATCACCGACGACGTTCCTGGCGCGGTCGACGCCCAGGAGTTGTGAACGGGCCGCTTCTGGTCGACCAACTGGTCGAGGTGCTCGACCAGATCGGTGATCTCCTGCCCGACGACAAAGCCACGTGGGACGACGACACGCGGACACGGCTGGCGGTCGAACGGCTGTGGATTACCGCCGGCAACGTCGCCGAAGTCCACCCGGCCGCCGCGGGCCTCGAGGTCGGCAATGAACCGTGGGCGGAGCTGTCCCGGTTCCGCAACCTGCTCGGGCACGCCCTGCCGTCCTGGGGCAAGGGCGCCACCCGAAGGCCTGTCCGTTCCATATCGCCCACGCCGAGAGGTCTCGACCCCCGATCAGTGGCGGGCGCTATGCACAGCAGGCGCCAAGCGCCCACCAGACATATGTGTACACGATGTGGTACACTCTGGGTATGCCGAAGACCGTGCCAGTCCGAGAGTTCCGCAGCCACCTCGCCGACCTTCTCGATGAGGTCGCGCAACGCCGTGAGCACGTGACCATCACTCGCCACGGTCGACCCGAAGCCGTCTTGATCCCGGTCGACGAGTACGAGGAGCTCGAAGAGACCGCCGAGATCCTCTCCGATGACGACACTCTCGCAGCGATCCAGCGAGGACTGGATGACCTAGCCGCTGGTGACCTCGTGCCACTGGACGAGGTGCGCCGTCAGTTCGAGCAACCGTCGAGTCCTAGTGGCGCGGGTCTTCCTGACCCGTTCCGCGCGGACGGCACTCGAGGGGCTCGACCACCTACGGGCACAGGCCGTCCTCGACGCGCTCGCAGAGCTAGAACGTGATCCGGGGGCCGGTTACCGACTCCGGCGGCGACTAGCCGGACTTCGGTCGCTGCGGGTCGGCGTGTACCGGATCATCTACGAGCTCCGCGACGACGACAAGACCGTGAGGGTCGTCGCGATCCGCCACCGGGGCCAGGCGTACGACACCGACCCTCGCTGAAGCGGCCTGGAGCCGCCGCATCTCCGAGCGCGGTATGGGTGGACTTGCCGGGAGCGATACCAGCCGCCTACGACTCCGGCTCTGCTGGTCGAGGGACCCTTGACCTCCGGCATGTGCCGTCCAAGTACGGTCGGTCTCCTTGGCCATCTAGGACTTCGCGTGCAACATCAGACGCACTCTGCAGTGAACAGACCCTTCGGTCCAGGCACGAGTCCGAGGACTTCCGACCGCTTTTCCCACGTCAGAGCGGGATTCGGGCCATCTCCCCAGGTCAGCGGGATTCCGTGTTCTGACCGAGAACATGTAGCCGCTTCAGCGGTCCTCGACACGCCACGGGGGATGTTCGACCGCGGTGGGGCCGGCGCTCGTATCCTGTTCAGCGTGGATCCCGACCGGCGGCCACCCGCCTACGCCTGGGACTGGTTCGCGCGGCAGCGGCTGCTGTGGCGTGAGGCCCGTCGACGGCTGGCGACCGGAGGCCACGCCAGCGCCGCACTGTTCCGGGAGGCCGAGACCCGCGGTGACGTCGTGGCACTGCTGCGTGTCGAGTACGCCCGCGACGAGGTGGTGCGGACGACCGTCCGGCGGGTCATCGCGGAGCTGACGTTCTTGGGACGGACCGACGTCGCGTTCGAGAGCCTCAGGGTCCGCACTCCCCCGCGCGGCATGCGCTGGTGGTGGACCACGCTGACCGGCGAGGAGCTGGACGCGGCCGTGCCCCGCCCGACTCAGCCCGTCGCGACACAGCTCAGCCTCGACGAGGTCCACCAGGGCTTCGGCGGCTGACGTCGTCAGGTCCCGGGCGATCGTTCAAGCGTATGGGTGAGGCGCGCGGGCAGGCGGAAAGTGGTGGGGCGCGAGGGAGTCGAACCCCCGACCTCTTGCGTGTCGAGCAAGCGCTCTAGCCAACTGAGCTAGCGCCCCGAGCGGAACGAGAAGGTACCAGAGCCCCCCGAGGGGGTCGAGCGCACCGGCGGCCCGCCCTGCGACGGCACCCGCGCGCCGACCCGTCGGGATCGTTCGACGTTGAAGCCACTGGCGCCACGCGACGCGAAGGCGGCCAACCCATGGACGTTCGGTCACTCCCGTGAACGCTGCGTGCTCGTCCACTCTTGCTGACGAACGCCCCAAACCGCGCGGCTGGATCAGGGGTCGATGAGCGAGCTGCTGCACACCTTCGTCGGTTCGTACGGAGCGCTGACCACCGCGTGGCTCGACCGGGCGGCGTGTCGTCACGAGGACCCCGAGCTGTTCTTCCCCGCCGGCACGAGCGGGACCGCGGGTTCCCAGGTCGCTGCGGCCAAGCAGGTGTGCGCCCGCTGCCCTGTCCGCACACCGTGTCTGCGGTTCGCGCTCAGCAACGGCGAGACCGACGGCATCTGGGGCGGGCTGACCGAGGACGAGCGCCGGGCGCTGCTCCGCGCCGAGCGCAAACGTCGTGCGCTGGCCGGAGCGCGGTGACCGGTGGCTGCTGACCAAGACCGTCAGGAACACCAGGACGACCTTGACGACCCTGACGACCGCCCCGACGACGAACGTCTCGACGAAGAAGGCACTGAGCCGGGTCCACGCCGCGACGCCGACCCGGAGACGCAAGCCGACGCCGGCCTGACCGGTGGTGTGGCGGAGGCGGACGTCGGCGAGCGGGTCGGGACCGACGACGACGGCCACGGCACCCGATCCGGCTGAGCCGTCGGGCAACGAGGGCCTCCGGTAGCCTGCTGGACTGGGCGGAAGGAGCCCGTCGTGACCAGCGACCTCATCGACACCACCGAGATGTACGTGCGCACGGTGTGGGAGCTCGAGGAGGAAGGCATCCCGGCCATCCGGGCGCGTCTCACGGAACGGCTGGGTCTATCGGCCCCGTCAGTGAGCGAGACGGTCGCCCGTCTGCAGCAGGACGGCCTACTGCGTCTGAACGCCGACCGCACCCTCGAGCTCACCCACGACGGTCGTGAGCTGGCGGTGAGCGTCATGCGCAAACACCGGCTCGCCGAGCGGCTGCTGGTGGACGTGATCGGCCTCGAGTGGGAACACGTGCACGTCGAGGCGTGCCGCTGGGAGCATGTCATCTCCGATGACGTGGAACACAAGCTGGTCGAGCTGCTGGAGCGACCGGAGCGCGATCCGCACGGCAACACCATCCCCGATCGGGAACGTGGGGACCACCCAGCGCATGGTCTGCCGTCGCTGACGCAAGCGGCCAAGGACGGCGCCGGAGCCGTCCGAATCGACCGCATGTCCGAACACCTGCAGGCCGACATCGACGCGATGCGTTTCCTCGCCGGCCATCAGCTGCGCCCGGGCGCGGTCGTGTCGATCGAACGCACGGAGGGCGACGCGGTGGTGGTCGACGACGGCAGCGGCCCGGTTCGGGTGGACGATGTGCTCGCCAGCCTGGTCTACGTCACGGTGTCGAGCACCGCGCCAGCGGCCACCCACGCCTGAACACGACCTCGGGGAGCCGCCACAGCGTGCATCCCCAGGGCTAGGATCGGGAACGGTTCTCCCCGCGGGGTTCTCCCCGCTCGCTCGTGACGGAAGGCCATCCTGTGCCTGCTAGTGGACTCGAAGGTGTCATCGCTGCCCAGACCGCGTTGTCGTGGATCGACGGCCAGCGGGGGATGCTCGTCTACCGCGGGTACACCATCGACGACCTGGCTCGCCACGCCACCTTCGAGGAGGTCGTCCACCTCCTGCTGGAGGGCAGCCTCCCCACGCGCGCACAACTCGATGAGACGCGGGCGCGACTCGCCAAGCTGGCGACGCTCCCACAGCGCGTCGTGGACAGTTTGCGCGCGTTGCCGGCCGAGACCACCCCGATGGAAGCGCTCCGCAGCGGCGTGTCGCTGCTCGGGACGGGCCTGCCGACGTTCGAACGGGTCGACATCGGGGCGGTCAGGGACGAGGCCTACGCGATCGTGGCCCGCATCCCCACCGTGATCGGCGCGTTCGAGCGGATCCGCAACGGCCTGGAGCCGCTCGACCCCGATCCTGATCGGTCGGCGGCCCACAACTTCATGGTGGGCATCACGGGGAAGGAACCGGATGACGAGATCGAGCGGGCCATGGACGTGGCCCTCGTGATCCACGCCGAGCACACGCTCAACGCATCGACGTTCGCTGCGCGGCTCAGCGCCTCCACCCTGTCCGACATCTACTCGGCGGTGACCGCGGCGATCGGGGCGCTGCGGGGTCCCCTGCACGGGGGCGCCAACGAACAGGTCGCCCGCATGCTGGACGAGATCGATTCGGTCGCAGCCGTGGCCCCGCACATCGACGCCAAGCTGGCCCGCAAGGAACGCATCATGGGGTTCGGTCACCGCATCTACAAGACCGAGGATCCCCGCGCCCCGCACCTGCGCGACTGGGCCCAGCGCATCGCCGAGAACACCGGCCTGGCCGACACCGTGGCGAAGGCCCTGAAGGTGCAGGAGGTCGTCTTCGACCGCAAGGGCCTGTACGTCAACGTCGATTTTTTCTCCGCGCCGCTGTACACGGCGATGGGGATCCCGCGGGATCTGTTCACCCCGATCTTCGCGGCGTCGCGGTCGGTCGGGTGGACGGCACACGTCCTCGAGCAGCAGTCCGACAACCGGCTGATCCGCCCGTCGTCGGAGTACGTCGGCGACCGCCGCAACGACTGGGTCCCGATCGACCAGCGCGACTGACGGAACACGACCAGAGTGGCGCGCATCGAGGATCGCCATCCCGGGAACGTCGCCGGTCCCTGGTACGTCGACCGGCGCTGCATCGACTGCGACGTGTCCCGCCAGATCGCGCCCGGGCTGTTCGGCCGGGTCGACGGGCAGACCGTCGTGGTCCGTCAACCGCAGGGCGACGAGGAGGTCCAGGCGGCGTGGCGTGCTGCCGTCGCGTGCCCGACCCGCTCGATCGGTGTGGATCCTCCCGACCCGGTCCCGTCAGGCCTGTTCCCACAGCTGATCGTCGACGACGTGTACTACTGCGGGTACGCCTCGGCGAAGTCGTTCGGGGCCAACGCCTTCTTCGCTCGCCGCGCCGCCGGGAACGTCCTGGTGGACTCTCCGCGGTTCGCTCGCGCGATCGTGGAGGGGTTGCAGGAACTGGGCGGGATCGACCACATCCTGCTGACCCACCAGGATGACGTGGCCGATGCCGACCGGTTCGCCGAGCACTTCGCCGCGCGGGTGTGGATCCACGAGGTGGAGCGTCACGCCGCACCGTTCGCGACCGACCTCCTGCGCGGTGTCGACCCCACCGAGATCCAACCCGAGCTGGTCGCGATACCGGTTCCGGGGCACACCCGCGGCAGCGTCGTCTACCTGCTGGAGGAACGGTTCCTGTTCACCGGCGACTCGCTGTTCTGGCACCGACGCCGCGAGGACCTGGCGGCCCACAGGGCGTTCACCTGGTACTCGTGGACGGAGCAGGCCGAGTCGCTGGATCGCCTCGCGCGCGATCATCGGTTCGAGTGGGTGCTGGCCGGCCACGGTGGTCGGGGCCATGCCCCGGCCGACGAGATGCACGACCGGCTGCTGCGCCTCGTGGAGCGGATGCGCACCGGTCGCTGACCGGCTGGGTCGAAGGCCTGGAGACGTCGCGAGAGGCGGGGGCGGGAATCGAACCCGCGTGTGAGCGCTTTGCAGGCGCTTGCCTTACCACTTGGCTACCCCGCCCGGATGGGGCGGTGCCGCGAACCAGCGCAGGGTACCGGACACGGCGAGACGGCGACCACCGTGACGGCGTCACTCGACGTGCGACGCCCGCCAGGCGCGGTACAGCGAGCCGCCGGTCAGGACCGCCCAGAAGGCGAACCCGGCCCACTTCCCGCACCTGGGGAGCGGACGGGCGCGCGCCGGGTCGATCGCGGCGAAGACGCCCCTGCGCGTGATCCGCTCGGCCAGTGGCCTCTCCGGACCCCACCGCGGCGCCTGGACGGGTGCGCCTCCCCGTCCTGCGCTCAAGAGCCGTCCAGGTCGCCGACGTTGCCCCCGGCATGGTGCGCCGGGATCCGGCCGAGCTTGCCCGCCTGGAAGTCGTCGAACGCCTGCTGCAGCTCGGCGCGCGTGTTCATCACGAACGGCCCGTACCAGGCGACCGGCTCGCGGATGGGGCGCCCGCCGAGGACGAGGACGTCCAACGTGGGCGCGCGGCTCTCCTGCGACCGTGTCGCGGCGAACGTGACCACGTCTCCCCGACCGAAGACGGCCAGCTGTCCGGCGCGGATCGGCCGCTGCTCCGCGCCGACCGTTCCCTGCCCGGCCAGGACGTACGCGACAGCGTTGAAGTCGGCCCGCCACGGCAGCCGCACGCGGGCGTCGGGTTCGACGGTCGCATGGATCATCGTGATGGGGGTCCGCGTCGAACCGGGGCCCTGCTGGCCGGCGAGATCACCGGCGATCAGGCGCAGCAGCGCGCCGCCGTCCGGTGAGGTCAGCAGCGTCACGTCACCGCCACGCAGATCCTGGTAGCGGGGCGGACTCCACTTCTGGGCCGCCGGGAGGTTGACCCACAGCTGGAAGCCGTGGAAAAGCCCGCCCCGGACCACGACCTCCTCCGGGGGCGCCTCGATGTGCAGGATCCCGGCCCCGGCGGTCATCCACTGGGTGTCACCATCGCTGATCAGCCCCCCACCGCCGTTGGAGTCCTGGTGCTGGATGATGCCGTCGATCATGTAGGTGACGGTCTCGAACCCGCGGTGAGGGTGCCATGGGGTCCCCTTGGGTTCGCCGGGCGCGTACTCGACCTCTCCCATCTGGTCGAGATGGACGAAGGGGTCGAGATCGGCGAGGTCCACCCCGGCGAATGCCCGCCGGACCGGGAAGCCCTCGCCCTCGAAGCCGCGTGGGGCGGTCGTCACCGACCGCACCGGCCGGTCGGTCGCCGTGGCGACGTCGGGGGCGCTGACCCGCGGGAGGGTCAGCCGGTCGGCAACGGTCACGGCAGGCATGTGGGTGCTTCCTGGTCGCGGTCGGACAGCACGGTGTGTAACGCTGGACGGCGGGAGCGTCTTCCGCGCGGCGCTTCCGCCCCCAGGATGCTGCCCGGCCCGCCCGCCACGTGCCGGCGACGATGACCAGCTGCCCGAGCTCGAACCGGAGGATCCAACCGTGCCAGTCACTTCCAAGATGCTCCCGCTTGGCACCCCCGCGCCGGCGTTCACGCTGCCGGCGATCGACGGGACGACCGTGTCGATCGACGACTTCGACGGCGCTGCTGTCCTGGTGGTCGCGTTCCTGTGCAACCACTGTCCGTACGTGCGCCACGTCGAAGACGCGTTGGCCGCGCTGGCGCGTGAGTACACCGACCAGGGTGTGGCTTTCGTCGGGATCTGCAGCAACGACGCCGAGGCCTATCCCGACGACGCTCCCGCCGGGTTGGCACAGCAGGCTCGCCGCGCCGGGTTCACGTTCCCCTACCTCATCGACGAGTCCCAGGACGTGGCGCACGCCTACCGGGCAGCGTGCACGCCCGACTTCTTCGTCTTCGGGACCGACCGGACGCTTGCCTACCGCGGCGCGATGGACGGCGCACGACCGGGCAACGACGTCCCTGTCACCGGCGAGGAGTTGCGCGGCGCGCTCGACGCGCTCCTGGCGGGCGAGTCACCTCCGGCCGACCAGCGCCCGAGCATGGGCTGTTCGATCAAATGGAAGCCCGGCAACCAGCCCGAGCCGACATAGCCCCGCAGCCGACGTCGCCGCGGCGGCGTCGCGACGCTGCCCAGGAGGTCATGAGCGTCCGCGGCCGAGGCCCCGGCTACCAGCCGCCGTGGTCGCCACGGAGCGCGGCGAGGAAGCGCTGGTAGCTCCCGTAGCGTGCGCGGGACACCGTCCCTGCGAGCAGCGCCGGTACCGCGCATCCCGGCTCGCCATCGTGGAGGCACCCGGGCAGGTCGCACGGCAAGCCACGCAGCTCCGGGAAGGCGAACGCCAGGTCGTCGGGAGCCAGGTGCGCGATCCCGAACGACCGGACACCGGGTGTGTCCACCAGCCAGGCGTTGTCGACTCCGGGCACGCGTAGCGCCCGAGGACTGACCGTCACGTGTCGTCCACCGAAGCGTCCGAGCTCCCCGACCTCACGCTGACTTCCGGGGGCCAGCAGGTTCGACAGAGAGGTCTTCCCGACGCCGGAGTGGCCGGCGAGGACCGACCAGCGGTCGGTCAGCAGCGTGCGTAGGTCCTCCAGGCCCTCCCCGGTGTGGGCGCTGGTCGCCACGACCGGATAGCCCAGCGGGTCGTAGCGGTCCCGGATCCAGCCGACGTCGTCGTTCACGTCGATCTTGTTGACGCAGATGGCACCGTCGAGGCCGCCTGCCTCGGCCGCGACCAGGATGCGGTCGGCGAACCGCGCGCCGATCTCGCCCTCGTCCGCAACGATCACCACGATCGCCAGGTCGACGTTCGCCGCGAGCGGCCTCTCCTCCGCCAGGGTGTCGTCGGCAGTGCGCATCAACACGCTGCCGCGCTCGAGCCGGGTGGTCACACGGGCTGTGTCGGTGTCGTGCCGTGTCAGGCGGACCCGGACGCGGTCTCCCACGACGACGTGTTCCCCGCGCATCGCCCCGCCGTACACGGCCGAGATCTCGTCGCTGTCGACGATGACGTCGACCCAGCCCTTGTGCAACCCGATGACACGCCCGACCGGATGCTCGGTGTGACGGGGACGCGGAGACGGTGGGCGCGTTCGGCGCGGTTCGTCCGCGTCCTCCCACTCGTGGGCGACTGCGTCGAGGTCGATGCGTGACATAGGGGCATGGTGCCCGACGCGACGCCCGACCGCCGCGCTCAACAGACGGTCACCGGTCGCCGACAGGTGCGACAAGGCACCCCGGTAGGGTGCGCCACGACCACCAGGAGGGGCAGATTGTTCGACTACGCCGAGGCGGCCGTGCAGGGCGCCTTGGACGCCGGTGCCACCTACGCCGACGCTCGCGCGCTGCTCAGCCGCGAAGAGGCGGTCTTCGCACGCGACGGGCTGATCGAGTCCTTGCGCACCGACGAACACGCCGGGGTGGGCGTGCGGGCCTTGATGGGCGGGGCGTGGGGCTTTTTCGCGACCAACGACCTGACCGAGGCGTCCGCGCGCAGCGCCGGCCAACAGGCCGCAACGATCGCACGGGCCTCGGCGATGGTGCCCTTCCCGGACGTGTCCCTGACCGACGTGCCGGTGGTGCAGGACAGCTACGAGACCCCCCACGACGAGGACCCGTTCGCCGTCGCGATCTCCGAGAAGGCCGACCTGCTGGTCGGTGTGACCACCGCGATGCGTGAGGTCGACGGGATCGCGGTGGCCCGCGCGACACAGCGGTCGTGGTCGACGGAGAAGTGGTTCGTCTCCAGCCAGGGTCACCGCATCTCGCAGCGCCTCGTCGAGTGCGGCGGGGGGATGGACGCCACTGCGGTCGGCGACAACGAGACCCAGCGCCGTTCGTACCCGCAGGCGTTCGGCCAGTACGCGACCGGCGGGTACGAGATCATCCGCGACTTCGATCTGCCTGCCCACGCCCCGCGCATCGCCGAGGAGGCGGTGGCGCTGCTGTCCGCCGAGGAATGCCCCACCGCGGAGAGCGACCTCGTGCTCGAGTCCAGTCAGCTGGCCCTCCAGATCCACGAGTCGGTGGGACACGCAATCGAGCTCGACCGGATCCTGGGTTGGGAGGCCGCTTTCGCCGGCACGTCGTTCCTGGACCTGGCCAAGCTGGGGTCGCTGCGGTACGGCTCGGAGCTGATGAACATCACCGCGGACGCCACCCTGCCCAGGGCGCTGGGCACGTTCGGTTACGACGACGAGGGCACGCCCGCCCAGCAGGTCGACATCGTGCGTGACGGCACGTGGGTGGGTGTCCTGTCCGGACGCGACTCGGCCCACATCGCGGGGCTGCCCCCCGGTGGGATGGTCCGCGCAGACGGCTACAACCGCTTGCCGATGGTGCGCATGACCAACGTGGGGATCATGCCCGGGGACTCCTCCCTGGACGAGATCATCAGCGAGACCCGCGACGGGGTCTACATGTCCACCAACCGGTCGTGGTCGATCGACGACAAACGCCTCAACTTCCAGTTCGGCTGCGAGATCGCCTGGGAGGTCAAGAACGGACGGCGCGGCCGGATGCTGCGCAACCCGACCTACACCGGCATCACGCCGGTGTTCTGGTCGAAGCTGGACATGCTGGCCGGACCCGACGAGTGGGTGGCGTGGGGCACGCCCAACTGCGGGAAGGGCCAACCGATGCAGGTGGCCCACACCGGCCACCCGGCCACACCAGCCCGCTTCCGCAACGTCCGTGTCGGGGTGAGAGGATGAGCGCGACGGACGGAGCCGGACCGGCAGCGGCCGCTGCCGAGGTCGTCCGACTCGAGCGCCTGTGCGACCAGGTCCTGGCGGGGCTGGGAGCGGGAGCCGGGATCGAAGCGCAGGTGATCGCCACGGCCAGCAGGTGGGGACTGACGCGCTTCGCGAACTCCGGCATCCACCAGCACGTCGGCGAGCACACGGTCACCGTGTCGCTGCAGGCGGCGTTCGATGGGCGCGTCGCCGCGGCGTCGACCAGCCGGACCGACGACGCTGGCCTCTACGAGCTGGTGCAGCGCGTGGAGGGCGCCGCAGCCGTCCGCCCCGTCGACCCCGAATGGCCGGGGGTCACGCCGCCGACCGACGTCGCCGACGTCGACCACGCCGACCCGGCCACGCACGAACCCGCCCCCGCCGCCCGCGCGGCACACGTCGAGGCGTTCGTCGCGGCCGGCGAGAGCACTCGCGCTGCCGGGTACGTCGACGCCGCCGGGACCCGGACGGTGTTCGCCAACTCCGCCGGACACCACGCGACGGGGTCGTGGACCCGAGCCACCATCGACGGCATCCACCAGACGACCACGTCGGCCGGGAAAGGCCACCAGACATCGCGCCGACTGGGCGCGCTCGACGGTGGCGCCACCGGCCGGCGCGCGGCCCGGTTGGCGGCCGACAGCGCCGACGCAGGCGATCTCGAGCCGGGGCGGTACGCGGTCGTGCTGTCGCCCGAGTGCGTCGCGACGATCGCCCAGTTCCTGGCCTTCTACGGCTTCAACGCCAAGGCCCACCTGGAGGGTCAGTCGTTCGTCGAGCTCGGCGAGCAGCAGTTCGACGAGGCGTTCCAGCTGTGGGACGCCGCGCTCGACGATCGGGCGTTGGGGCTGGGGTTCGACGCTGAGGGGTCACCCAAGCGCCGGCTGCAGCTGGTCACCGACGGTGTCACCGGCAACCTGGCACACGACCGGCGAACCGCTGGACGTGCCGGCACCCAGACGACCGGTCACGCGATCGCGGGTGGCGAGGTGTACGGCCCGGTGCCCACCAATCTGTTCGTCGGCGCAGGCGACGCACCCGACGTCGGCGCGCTGGTGGCGCAGGTCGACCGCGGGCTGCTGGTGACGGAGTTGAACTACTGCCGGGTGCTCGATCCCCGCACGCAGGTCGTGACCGGGCTGACCCGCAACGGGACGTTCCTGATCGAGCGGGGCGAGGTGACCAGGCCGGTCACCAACCTGCGGTTCACCCAGTCGTTCGTGGAGGGTCTGGGGCCGGGCCGACTGCTCGCCGCCACCGCCGACACCCGCTTCGCCGACGGCGAGTTCGGACCCGGCATGGTGCACTGCCCCGCGGTGCGGCTGGCCAGCTGGAACATCACCGGAGGCGCTCGCGGATGAGCGGCCGGGGCCGCCAGCCGCCCAGCTACCGCTCGTCGTCGTGGCCCTCGTCACCGTCCTCGGACGCCTCTGGCTCCGCGACCTGCTCACGCTCCTCGATCGAGCCGGCGGCGGGTGCGTCGCCACCCGTGCCGCGCGATCCGCGTGCCACGTCGTCCTGGTCCTCGGGTGGACCGTTGATCTGCTCCGGCTGTGACACGTGAGTTCCTGACTGCGGCGCGTGGACCATGATGCCGGACGCGGGGGTCTCGTGATGCGTACCGTCGAGGTCGACGGTGGTCCCCTCGAACCGGCCGACGTCGTGGCTGTCGCCGACCGCCGCGCGCGCGTCGTGCTCGGTGCCGGCGTGGCCGATCGGATGGCACCGGCGCGGCGGGTGGTCGAAGAGGCGGTCAGCGGCGGCCGCGTCGTCTACGGGGTCACCACGGGGTTCGGGGCGTTGGCGGACACCCACATCTCCCGGGCGCGTCTGCAGAAGCTGCAGTTGGCGATCCTGCGCAGCCACGCCGCAGGGGTGGGTCCTCCCCTGCCCAGACGCATGGTTCGCGCGATGCTGCTGCTGCGCGCCCGGACGCTCGCTCAGGGTCACTCGGGGGTTCGCCCCGCGTTGGTCGAACGACTCGTGGAGTTCCTCGACCGTGATCTGCTCCCGGTCGTGCCCGCACAGGGTTCTGTGGGGGCCTCGGGGGATCTCGCCCCGTTCGCCCACCTGGCGTTGCCGCTCGTCGGCGAAGGACAGCTCGACGACGGGGAGCGCGCCGGTCCGGCCGCCGACCTGCTGCGCGCGCACGGACTCGAACCTTTGACGTTGGGAGCCAAGGAGGGACTGAGCCTGGTCAACGGCACCGAGGGGATGACCGCCTTCGCCGTCCTCAGCCTCGACCTCGCCGATCGCCTCGCGACCGTGGCGGATATCGCGTGCGCCGCGTCGATCGAGGCGTTGCTGGGCAGCGCCCGGCCGTTCCACCCGGCGATCCACCGGCTACGTCCGCACCCGGGTCAGCTGACGTGCGCGCGGAACCTGGCCACGTTGCTGAACGGCTCCGAGATCGTCGCGTCTCACCGCGACAGCACGCACGCGGTTCAAGACGCCTACAGCCTGCGTTGCGCCCCACAGGTGCACGGCGCCTGCCGGGACGTGTTCGCGTTCGCGCGGGCGACGGTCGAACGTGAGCTCGGGGCGGTGGTGGACAACCCGATCGTGCTGCCCGACACCGGCGAGGTCGTCTCGGGCGGGAACTTCCACGGGCAACCGTTGGCGTTCGCCCTGGACTTCGTCACCGCAGCGGTCACCGAGCTCGGCTCGATCTCCGAGCGCCGCACCGACCGCATCCTCGACCCCCAACGATCCGCGGGACTGCCCCCGTTCCTCGCACGCGACTCCGGTGTCAACAGCGGCTACATGCTGGCCCAGTACACCGCCGCGGCGCTCGTGGCCGAGAACCGGGTGCTCAGCCACCCGGCCAGCGTCGAGAGCATCCCCACGTCCGGAAGCCAGGAGGACCACGTCGCCATGGGCTGGGGCGCGGGGCGGAAGCTGCAGGAGGTCCTGACCAACACGCGGCGGGTTCTGGCGGTCGAACTGCTGTGCGCGGTGGAGGGGATCGGCCACCGCGCGCCTCTACGGCCGGCCGCGGCAGTCGCCGCCGTCGTGAACGCCGTACGAGCGCTGGTGCCGCCGTTGGGCGACGACCGCATCGTCGCCACCGACCTGGACCTGGTCTGCCGAGCGATCGAGGACGGCACGGTCACCGCGGTCGTCGCGGCAGCGGTGGGCGAGCTCGGCTAGAGCTCGGCTAGAGCACTGACGGCCCGACCTCGTCGAGCCTCCCGCAACCGTGGCCAGACACATTCCGCAGTGACCGTTCGCACGGCCGTCACCACCGACGCGCCCGTCACTATGGTCGTCTGAAGGGACAAGAAGGAAGAGGCATGGGACAGACGATCGAGGACCTGCTGCGTGAGGAGCGCAGCTTCCCGCCGCCGGAGGACTTCCGGCGTGACGCGCTCGTCTCCGACGCCGAGCTGTACCGTGAGGCTGAGGCGGACCGGCTGGGCTTCTGGGCTGATCAGGCGCGCCAGCTGGACTGGTTCCAGGAGTGGGACAACGTCGTGGACTGGGACCTGCCATACGCCCAGTGGTTCGTTGGCGGGAAGCTGAACGCGTCGTACAACTGCCTCGACCGCCATGTCGAGGCGGGTCGGGGTGACAAGGTCGCGTTGCACTGGGAGGGCGAGCCGGGCGATCGCCGAACCATCACCTACTCCGAGTTGCTCGACGAGGTCCGACGGCTCGCGAACGTCCTGAAGTCGTTGGGGGTCGCCAAGGGCGACCGGGTCGCGATCTACATGCCGATGATCCCCGAACTGCCGGCGGCGCTGCTGGCGTGTGCGCGGATCGGCGCGCCGCACTCGGTCGTCTTCGGCGGGTTCTCCGCACAGTCACTGCGCGAGCGGATCCAGGACGCGGAAGCGAAGGTGCTGATCACGGCCGACGGTGGGTGGCGCCGCGGCGAGGTGGTGGATCTCAAGGCGGCCGCGGACGAGGCGCTCCAGGATGCACCCAGCATCGAGCACGTCGTGGTGGTGCGCCGGACCGAGCACGACGTGCAGATGCGCGACGGCCGCGACCACTGGTACCACGAGCTGATGGCCGAGGCCGACGCCGACTGCCCGCCGGAGCAGGTCGACAGCGAGGGCCTGCTGTACCTGCTGTACACCAGCGGTACCACCGGAAAGCCGAAAGGGATCATGCACACGACCGGCGGGTACCTCACCCACTGCGCCTACACCCACCGCTACGTCTTCGACCTGGACCGCGAGCGTGACGTGTACTGGTGCACCGCCGACATCGGTTGGGTGACCGGGCACAGCTACATCGTCTACGGACCGTTGGCCAACGGCTGCACGTCGGTGATGTACGAGGGCGCCCCCAACCATCCCGACGCCGAACGACTGTGGGAGCTGGTGGAGCGGTACGGGGTCACGATCTTCTACACCGCGCCGACCGCGATCCGTGCGTTCATGAAGTGGGGCGACGAGCACCCACAACGTCACGATCTGTCCTCGCTACGAGTGCTCGGCACGGTCGGGGAACCGATCAACCCGGAAGCGTGGGTGTGGTACTGGAAGGTGATCGGCGGCGAACGCTGCCCGGTCGTGGACACCTGGTGGCAGACCGAGACCGGCGGGATCATGATCAGCCCGCTACCGGGCGTGACCACCCTCAAACCCGGTTCCGCCACCTTCCCCGTCCCGGGGATCACCGCCGAGGTCGTCGACGATGACGGTCAGCCGGTGCAGGCGCCCGGCGGGGGCTACCTGACGCTCACCCAACCGTGGCCGGGGATGCTGCGGGGCATCTGGGGCGACCCCGAGCGCTACAAGGAGACCTACTGGGACCGCTTCGAGGGCCACTACTTCGCCGGTGACGGCGCCAAGGTCGACGAAGACGGCTACATCTGGGTGCTCGGACGCGTGGACGACGTCATGAACGTGTCGGGCCACCGCATCTCCACGGCGGAGGTCGAGTCGGCGCTGGTCAGCCACGACGCCGTGGCCGAGGCGGCGGTGATCGGCCGTGACGACCCGGAGACCGGCCAGGCGATCGTTGCGTTCGTGAGCTTGCGCTCCGGTTACGACGGCGATCAACAGCTGGTGGAGGATCTGCGCGAGCACGTCGCCGATCAGATCGGGAAGATCGCCCGGCCCCGCACCATCCTGATCACCCAGGATCTGCCCAAGACGCGGTCGGGGAAGATCATGCGGCGGCTGCTGAAGGACATCGCCGAGGACGAGGAACTCGGCGACACCACGACCCTGGCCGACGAGAGCGTGGTCGACGAGATCAAGGAGCGCTACCTGGAGAAGTCCTCGGCAGGCGAGGGGCGGTGAAGGAACGCCAGGACAGCACTGGCCGACCCGGCTTGATCCGGGCGCTGCTGCTGTCTCTCTTCCTGTCCTTCGCGGTGGCGCTGGTCAACGAGGTGCTGCGCCGGCGGCGATGGCAGCCCGTCGAGGAAGGGACCGTTGACGGCCCGCAGCGTCAGGCGGCTCTGGCGGCACGGACCACGACCGTGGCCGTGGAGCAGCGGGAGCGCCCACGACCCCGCGACACGGGTGCCGTCGAGGCGCCGCAAGTAGAGGCGCCGCCAGTAGAGGCGCCGCCAGCCGAGGCCGGCCCCAGCGATGCGCCCACAGAGACGGCTGCCGCGCGCGAGGATGCCCCTGGCGCGGCGCCCACACTCCAGGCTGCTGCCGACGCCCGCCACCGTCCCTCGGCGCCCGGGGTGGCCATCGCACCACCCGCCGACGACCGGCCGAGCAGGCGGCTGCGCGAGCCGCTGCCGCCGTCGCCACCCCCGCCGGAACGGGCAAGAACCACCCCGCCGTTGGTGATCGCGCTGCTCGTCGTCGCGGGTGCCTTGTTGGCCGCCGCCGCCGCCGTACTGATCGTCCGGCTGTAACGGCTGACGACGTGGGGTCGGTCGTCGGTGGAGACGTGAAGGACGAACCGACGGTCGGGATCGACGGGAGCAGTGAAGGTGGACCTGAGAGACGTCATCGTCAGCGCGCCGCTGCTGTGGCGGGCGTGGAAGTGGCTACCGGGACCGCTGAAGGTGATCGTGGTTGCGGCGTCGGCGATCGTGTGGCTCAAGCGGCGCTCTGCCGATCGTGAGCGGCCCGCCGGTGCCGGGGCGAGAACCGCGGAGGGTCGGTGACCCCCATTCACCCGGTCAAGCGGGGATGGTCGGGGAACAACCGACGCAGGGTGGGGTTGGTGCGGTCGGCGTCGGACACGATCGGGTGGTCCACCGGCCAGTCCACGCCCAGATCCGAGTCGTCCCACGCCACCGAGCGTTTGTCCAGGTCGTCGCGCCAGTAATCGGAGACGTCGTAGATGTAGTCGACCGGCGACGTGCCGTACGCGCAGAACGAGTTCGCCAAACCTTCGCTGATGAACAGCCGGATGCGCTGGCCCTGCGGCGGGTCACCGAGGTGGAACGTCGCCACCTCGCCGAACGTGGCGCTGTCGGGTCGGATGTCGACGATGGCCGCCATGGCGGTGCCGCGCGCCACGTACACGAGCTTGTCCCACGGCTCGGCGTGGAAGCCGCGCAGCACCCCGGGCTCGCTCCGCGAGTGGTTGCCCTGCACCAGGGTCGGCGTGCGCCCCAACGGACCCTCGAGTTCGCGGATCTGGTACGTCTGGCGGAAGAAGCCACGCTCGTCTTCGAACGTCTCCCAGCGCACGACCAGCAGACCGTCGATCTCCGTGGCTTCGACCGGCACGGCGCTCCTTGTGTCGCCACCGCCGGGAGGCTAACGGTGCCGCCACCCCGGCGCGGTCGGAGGTCGAGCGCGCGGCGCTCACGGTGTCGCAGGCGGCCGCGCCCGCTGCGAGCCGCCCGGGCCCCCGTCGCCGTGGTGCAGCTCCATCGGCGTGTCGAACATCAGCGTCCGGATCGGCCACGGGATGGTCAAACCGGCCTCTTCCAGGGCGGACTTCGCGTCGGACAGCACACGATCCTGCACCCGGCGGACCGTACGGATGTCGGGCAGCGTCCAGTAGCGCAGTTCGAAATCCACGCTGAAGTCGCCGAGTTCCGTCAGCAGCACCTCCGGCATCGGCTCCGCCAACACACCCGGGACCCGCGTCACCGCCTCTGTCAGGACCTGCCGCGCACGGTCGTGGTCGTCGCGGTAGTCCACCCCCACCGTCAGGGTCGTGCGCCGCAAGCCGCGACGGGTCAGGTTGCTCAACGGGTTGCGGAAGACGTCACTGTTGGGGATCAGCACCGTGACCCCGTCGTAGGCCACCAGGCGCGTGACGCGCAGGTCGATCTCCTCGACGGTGCCCTCGAAATCGCCTGTCTCGATCTGGTCACCGGCACGGAACGGTTTGCGGACCAGCAGGATGATGCCCGACACGAAGTTCTCGAGGATGTTCTGCAGCGCGAACGCCAGCGCGAGGCCAGCGATCCCCAACGTTGCCAGCATCGCGCCCACCCGCACGCCGGCGACGGACAGCGCCATCAGAGCCGCGACCACGACCACCAGGAACCGGACGATGCGGCCCGACAGCCCCACCACGACCCGGTCGGCCCGGGTCCGATCGAGGAGCTGCTCGGTCCACCGACCGACCCAGCGGGCCGCCAGCAGACCGGCGACGAACAGGACCAGCCCGACACCGATCAGCGGCAACCGGGTGAAGAACGCCGCCACCATCCCCTCGATGGTGTCGCGGACCACGTCCAGGGCGTCGCGGAGGCTGTCCACGTCCCGTTCGACGATCAGAGGGACCGTCTCGGAAGGGGTCGGCAGCGGCTGCTCGAACGGCTGGGCGTACACCCTGCCGAGGCTAGTCCCAGCCGCCGTGTCGGTCGCGGGTTCCTCGGCTGCCGCTTTGCCATCGCGTACCGTGAATGACCCTGCGACCACCACCACGACCACCAACGAGGCGAACGTGGCGAAGACCTCCCGGCGGGCCCGGGCGAAGACCGACGAGTACTCCGCCGAGCACATCTCCGTGCTGGAAGGTCTCGAAGCGGTCCGTCGCCGCCCCGGCATGTACATCGGGTCCACCGACGCCCGCGGGCTGCATCATCTGCTGTGGGAGGTCGTGGACAACGCCGTCGACGAGCACCTCGCCGGGCACGCCGAGCACATCACGGTGCGGTTGCTGGCCGACGGCGGCTGCGAGGTCACCGATGACGGGCGTGGCATCCCGGTCGACCGCCACGAGAAGGAGGGCCGTCCCGCCGTCGAGGTCGCGCTGACCAAGCTGCACGCCGGCGGGAAGTTCGACCGCCAGGCGTACGCCGTCTCGGGCGGGTTGCACGGCGTGGGCGTGTCGGTGGTCAACGCGCTGTCGTCACGGACCGAGGTGGAGGTCGTCCGCGACGGCTATCGGCACGCCATCGCCTTCGAACGCGGCCCGGTGGCCGAGCCGCTCAGCCGGCGCGGCGAAGCGCGCGGTACCGCCACCACGGTGCGGTTCTGGCCCGACCCGGAGATCTTCGAGACGAACGAGTTCGACCACGCAACCGTGGCCCAGCGGCTGCGCGAGACCGCACTGCTCAACCCCGGCCTGGAGCTGCTCCTGGCCGACGACCGCACCGGCCGGTCGGAGACGTTCCGGTTCCGGGCGGGCTTGGCGGACTTCGTCGCGGAGCTGCTGCACGGCCGCGACCCCATCGATGAGCCGATCGTGATCCACCGCGAGGGTGAGGTCGGCGGCCACCCGATGGCGGTGGACGTGGCCCTGACCTGGAGCGAAGGTTTCCACGACGAGCGGGTCCGCTCGTACGTCAACGTGGTCCGCACGGTCGACGGGGGGACCCACGAGGAAGGGTTCCGCACCGCACTGACCCGGACCCTGAAGAAGTTCGGTCGCGACTCGAACGCGCTCACCAAGAAGGACCCCGACCTGACCGGCGACGACGTCCGCGAGGGTCTGGTGGCGGTGATCTCGCTGAAGATGCCCGACCCGCAGTTCGAAGGCCAGACCAAGGGACGACTGGGATCCAGCATCGCTCGCGGCTACGTCGAGTCGGTCGTGTCCGAGGCGCTGGACGACTGGCTCGCCAAGCATCGCAGCGCCGGGCGGCGGATCGTCAAGCGTTGTGCCATGGCCGCGCGCGCCCGGAAGGCCGCGAAGGCCGCCCGGGAGCTCACCCGCCGCAAGGGCCTGCTCGACACGCAGTCCGCGGGGCTGCCGGGCAAGCTGGCCGACTGCACCAGCCGCGACCCGGCCGAGACGGAGCTGTACATCGTCGAGGGGGACTCGGCGGGCGGGTCGAGCAAGCTGGCGCGCGACCGCCATACCCAGGCGATCCTGCCGCTGCGCGGCAAGGTTCTCAACGTCGAGAAGGCGCAGCTGCGCCGCGTGCTGGAGAACTCCGAGATCCAGGCGCTGATCAAGGCCATCGGGACCGGGATCGAGCCGGATTTCGACTACGACGCGCTGCGCTACGACAAGGTCGTGCTGATGGCCGACGCCGACGTCGACGGCGGGCACATCACCACGCTGCTGCTCACCTTCTTCTACCGGCTGATGCCGGCGCTGATCGGCAAGGGGCACCTGTACCTGGCGCAGCCTCCGCTGTACCAGCTGCGGCGCGGGACGAAGGTGGCGTACGCGATGAGCGACGAGGAACGCGACCGGTTGGTGCGGACGGAGTTCAAGGGGCAGGGCAAGGTCGAGACGCAACGTTTCAAGGGCCTCGGCGAGATGGACCCCGAGCAGCTATGGGCCACCACGATGGATCCGGCGCGGCGGACGCTGCTGCGCGTGACGGTCGAGCACGGCATGGAGGCCGATGAGCTGTTCACCATGCTGATGGGCGACCAGGCGGAACCGCGCCGCGACTGGATCGAGCGCAACGCCAGGTTCGCGCAGCTGGACTGACCGGCGAAGACGAGGGAACGAGCGATGCCCAAGCAGATGGACCTGCTCGGCGGCCATGTCGTCGACGTCCCGATCGAGGACCGCATGCAGCAGGCGTTCCTCGACTACGCCATGTCGGTGATCGTCGACCGCGCCCTGCCCGACGTCCGCGACGGCTTGAAGCCGGTGCAGCGGCGCATCCTGTACTCGATGTGGGAGTCGCGCCTGGTCCCCGACCGCCCCTACCGCAAGTGCGCGTCCACCGTCGGGGAGGTGATGAAGAAGTACCACCCGCACGGTGACGCAGCGATCTACGACGCGTTGGTGCGCATGGCGCAGGACTTCTCCAGCCGTGATCCGCTGATCGACGGGCACGGCAACTTCGGGTCGGTCGACGGCGACCCGCCTGCGGCGATGCGCTACACCGAGGCGCGGCTGTCGGCCCTGGCGATGCAGCTGCTCGCGGGCATCGACGAGGACACGGCCGACTTCCGCCCCAACTACGACGGCTACGAGCAGGAGCCGGAGGTCCTACCGGCACGGTTTCCCAACCTGCTGGTCAACGGCGCCACCGGGATCGCCGTGGGGATGGCGACCAACATCGCACCCCACAACCTCGGCGAGGCGATCGACGCCACCCTGCATCTCCTCGCCCACCCGGACGCGACGCTGGACGACCTCCTCGAGCTCCTCCCGGCTCCCGACTTCCCCACCGGCGCCCGGATCGTGCACACCGACGGGATCCGCGGGGCGTACGCGACCGGCCGCGGCGCCGTGACGATGGAAGCAGTGGCCACGACCGAGGTCCGGACCGGGAACCTGCCGCGCATCGTGGTCACCGAGATCCCGTACCAGGTGAACAAGGCCACGCTGCTGGGGAAGATCGCCGGGCTGGTGCAGGACCGCCGCATCGACGAGATCCGCGACCTGCGCGACGAGTCGTCACGCGACGGCATGCGCATCGTGATCGAGCTGAAGCGCGGGGAGGACCCCGCCCCGGTCCTCGAGAAGCTGTACCGCTCCACCGACCTGCGGTCCAACTTCAACATCAACTGCGTCGCGCTGGTCGACGGCGCGCCCCGCACGCTCGGCTTGAAGGACTGCCTGTCGGAGTACATCTCCCACCAGCGGCAGGTGCTCACCCGCCGCACCACCCACCGCCGCGACCAGGCCGCAGCCCGCGCCCACGTGCTGGAGGGACTGCTCACCGCGCTCGACCACCTCGACGAGGTGGTGGCCCTGATCCGCGCGGCCGACTCGGCCGACGCCGCCCGCACCGGGCTGGTGGCCCGGTACGAGCTGTCCGAGACGCAGGCGAACGCGATCCTGGATATGCAGTTGCGACGGCTCGCCCGGCTGGAGCGCCGCAAGCTCGAGGACGAGTACCGCGAGCTGCTGGCGATGATCGAGCAGCTGGAGGCGGTCCTGGCCGACCCCGGACGCTTGGACGCGCTCCTCGCCAACGAGCTGCGCGACCTCAAACGGGTCCACGCCACCCCGCGTCGCAGCGCCATCGTGGCCGAGGGGATCGCAGCCGAGGACGTGCTGGCCGGGGGGTCGCGGGCCGGATTCGAAGCGCAGGACGTCACGGTGTACGTCACCCGTGGTGGGTCCCTCAAGCCGATCCCCCAGCGCAGGACGAGTCCCGCCCACAAGCACCCCAGCGACCCGGTCGTGGCGGTGCTGCGCTGCACGACCGACCACACCGTGCTGCTGATCGACGAGGAAGGCACCGGGTACCGCGTCGACCTGCCCGACGTCCCGGTCGTGCGGCCGCGGGACCGGGGCACCCACGCCGCCCAGACCCTGGGCGAACCCCCCGCCGCCGCGATCGCCGGCGCGGTGGTGCTGCCGGACCCGGCCGCGGGGGCCGGGACGGGCGAGGGGTCCCCTGACGCTGTGACCGTGGTCACCGCGTCCGCGCAGGGTCAGGTGAAGCGCACGGCGGTTGGCGAGTACGAGACGAGAGCCCGAACGCTGCAGGCTGCGGGCGTCAAGCACGGCGACCGGATCGTGGCGGTGGCGCTGTGCGACGATGACGACGACCTGGTCGTGGCCCACAGCGGCGGGCTGGTGACCCGTTTCCGCGCCCAGGACGTCCGCCCGATGGGGCGGACAGCCACCGGCGTGATCGGCATGGACGTCCCCGACGGCCAGACCGTCGTCAACGTCAGCGTGGTCGAGGGCGGCCGTGATGACGGCGACATGGTCACGATCTCGGCGGACGGAGCCGCCAAGCGCACACCCCTGGAGGAGTACGGCGTGAAGGGTCGGGGCGGCAAAGGCGTCCAGAGCGGTGCGGAGGCGCTGCTGTTCTGTGGCTCCGCAGCGGACCTGCACATCGCCGGAGAACAGCCGGCGGTGATCCGCCCCGTTGAGCTCCCCGACGCGCGGCGCACGGCCCGTGGCACCGACCTGGGCGTGCCCGTCGGGGCGCCGGTCGTCGCCGAGGCATCCCCGGTCGGGGCGCGCTAGGACGATCCAGAGCCTGGTGAGCGACCCATCGATCCGGTGGGAGAGCCCACGACGTCCGTGGGTGTCACAAGCCGTCGTTGCGGGTACCGTCGCGCGCCGCTGAAGCGGCGCCGACTTCACGGCGACGGCCCAACGGAGAGTTCCGCGTGCTCGATGATGCATCGCGGGGGGCGTCAACGACCCGGCGCCCCAGCTCGATAGGTGAGGATCACCGTGGGACCCGACGTCATCGTCGGCACGTTGGTCTTGCCTTCGTGGCCGTCTCCCTCGTCATGACGGCGTGCGCGGCCGCCAAGGCATCGGGTGGCCGTTGAGCGGCGAGCGCCGCAGATCAGCCGTCCGCCATCGGGTTCGTCGCCGACCGCGATGTCATCGGCACCAGAGCGCCGGGGACCCTGGCGACTCACCCGGTGGGTGGGCTGTCGGGTTCGTTGTCCCCGGCGGTGCTCGCCGAGCCCGGTGGCGACCGCATCGTCTACCGGGCGTGGGACGACGCCCGTGTCCTGGATCCGGGCCGGTCCTTGGCCGAGCAGGGCATCCACCGGGACGACCCGCTGGGTACCCCGGTGCTGCGCCTGTTCGACCCGTCGACCGGGTCGGACCGTGTGCTGGTGGAGGGGGTTGACTCTGCGGCCTGGAGGGCCGACGGGGCTCTGGCGTACGCCCAGGGCGTCGACCCGGTCTTCCGTGCCGGCAGGGCGTGGAACGCGGTGGTGACGGTCCGCCCCGATCTCGACGGCGACGCGGTGGTGTGGAGCTCCCAGCCGGGCAGCGTCGTGTTGGCTGGGCCGGGAAGAGCCTCCTGTTCTACGCCGTGGAGGACGGAGTGCCGGTCGTGAAAGTCGCGGACGGCCCTGCGGCGGTGCGCACGCTGGGTCCTGGACACGTGGTGGCGGTCGGCCCCGACGGGACGCGAGCGGTGCTGGCTGACCCGCCTGGGTCGTCGACCCTGCGCCTGATCGAGGTCTCGTCGGGGACGGTGGTGTCACGGTTGGTTCTGGCCGAGTCCGGGCTGGCGGCCGACTACTCGGTGACGCCGGTGACTGGCAGGGAACCTCGGTGGTCGTCGAAGCTGGCTGGGGGCAGCACTCGACGTTGGTGCTGCTCCGCGTGGACGATGACCAGCTACGGCTGGAGTCCACCCTGGCGGTGAGCCTTTCGCGCTACCCGCGCGGGGTCGGCCAGCCTCGGCTGGTTGCGCCCGATCAGGTGGTGGCACAGACGGCCGTGGGCGACGGCCCGGTCGTGTCCTTGACCGTGGTGTGCGACCTGGCCGCGAGGTCCTGCGACACCGATCGCAGCTTCGACACCCCGTATCTGTTTCCCATCCGTGACCCCGGAATCCTGCGATGATCGGCGTCGACGGGCAGCGACCGACGCGCGCGCCGGTCGGATGGGTTCGCCTCGTGGCGGTTGCCGTGTGGGTCGCGGCGTGGGTGGTGGCGGTGCCGGCCACGCCGGTAGCTGGGTGTGAAGCGGACGGTTACTTCGTCTTCGAGAAGATCACGAACGTCGCATCCGAGCTGTCATGGTGGGACCGGGACAGCTGTGCGTCGGCGGCGGCGACGCGGACCTGGCGGGCTGGTTCAGGGCGTTCGACCGACGAGTGCAAGAAGGGGTCGGGGTGGCTGCCCGACGGGGTGTACGACACCCGGGGCCAGTGGCAGGACTTCAACGGCAAGGTGATCGACGGCCGTGTCATCCGTCTGCAGGATCAGCAGTGCTACAACAGGACGTGGCGGACCGGGCTGTTCATCCACAGCGAAGAAGCCAACGCCACCAGTGACGACTGTGAGGGGACCGGCGCCGACCGGCCGTACTGCTGGGACGGCGATGTCGACTACCTCTCCCAAGGCTGCATCAAGCTCGCCAACGACCACGGCGCCGTCCCCGCCGCCGACGACATCGGCGAGGCCGACTTGTACTGGCGCGACCGCGGCGGATCCCCCGTGGAAGGGCCGCAGACCCTGCCCGGCAAGCTGCACGTGCGAACCCGGCGTTGACCGCCGCCGGGGACGGCACTCGTACTCGCCGCCGTTGTCGGCCACAACCCCAAGGACACGTTCGGCGACGTCAGCCGGCGGCGACGATCCGTGACACTGTGCCGCCAGCTTCGGCGATGTAGACCTCACCGGCTGCGTCGCGGCCGAACGACAGCGGGTACCCCAACCGGCCGACCTGATCGGTGAAGTCCACGACGTCCGCGGGTTGACCGGGTGGAGGCAGACGGAACCCGCGGAGGAACCCGCCGCAGTAGTCGCTGAACAGGTACGTCCCGCGTAGATCGACGATGGCGTCACCGCGGTAGACCTCGCCCCCGACGATGGCGCACGCGTCGCCCGCCCGGTGGGCGTACTCGGCGACCGGCAGGACGTAGCGGTCGACGTCGCAGGCGTCGCGTCGGCAGCGGCTGCCCTCCATGGCGGGCCAGCCGAAGTCGAGCCGGGCGACGTCGGCCGCGACGACGTTGATCTCCTCGCGTCCCTTGGCGCCGACGTCGGCGACGATCAGCTGGCAGCGGGGACCGTCGAACGTGAACCGCCACGGGTTGCGCAGCCCGGTTGCCCAGACCTCCGGCGCCCCGCTCACCCCGTCGGCGTGCGGGTTGTCCACCGGTATCGCGTAAGCCTTCCCCGCCGCGGGGGGACCGTCGACGTCGATCCGCAGCAGCGAGCCCAGCAGGTCGTGGGCATCGGCTGCCGGAGCGCCACCGTCCGACTTGTCACCACCATCACCCAGTCCGAGGTAGAGCATCCCGTCGAGGCCGAACGTCAGCGTCCCGCCCTGCTGGATCACCGCGGGCTGGTCCACGGTGAGAAGCGTCCGGCCACTGTCGGGGTCGGCGCGGTTGGGGTCGTCGCCCGACACGCGGTACTCGGCGACCACCGTGTCGGCCTCGACGTCGTCGTAGTGAACGAAGAACCGGCCGTTGTGGGCGTAGCGCGGGTGGAACGCGAGGCCGATCAGACCGCCGTCACCGATCGCCTTCGCGCGGTCGGTGAGATCCAGGAACGGCCGGTCGAGGAGACGTGCGTCGGCGACCACCCGGATGCGTCCGTCCAGCTCCAGGACGAACAGGCGCGGGTCTCCGGGCGGTGCGGTGATCAGCGACGGGTGCACCAACCCGGTCACGATCGGCTCGAGCGCCAGGCGTGGTGTCGTGGTGTCGCCCGCTGGCTGATCCGGCGGAGCGTCGGGACACGACAACCGCTCGGGCGTTGGGGCGCCGGCCGGCGCGGCCGTGGTCGCCGCCGTCGGTCCCGCGGCGGTGGGAGCAACGTCCGCTGGTCCCGGTCGTGTGCACGCGACCACAGTGGCGGCCACGGCCACCAGGCCGGCGATGGCGCGTCGCAGATCAGCGTGCCGGCGTGGGGCTGTGTCGCCGTCCGTATCCTGGCTGGGTTGGGGCACGCTCACCTCCGGGCGGCCCGCGGACCAATGGGAGGGTTCGTGCCGCTCGGCGACCGGTTCGACACGGTCCTCGCCGCGGCACGGGCGGGGGCCGACTGGGCGTGGACGGAGTTGTACCACGACCTGGCGCCGGTGATCCTCGGCTACCTCCGTAGCCGCGGCGCGCACAGCCCCGAGGACGTCGCCAGCGAGGTCTTCCTGCAGGTGGTCCGCGACCTGCACCGCTTCGACGGGGACGAGAGCCGGTTCCGGTCCTGGGTGTTCACGATCGCTCACCACCGCCTGATCGATGCTGGACGCCACCGGCGTCGACGGCCGTCCGACCCGGTCACCGACGAGGCGCTCGAGCGGGCGCTGCCCCCCAGCGAGGGGCAAGAGGGCCTGGAACGCGTTGCCGAAGGCGAGTTGCTGGAGGTCCTCAACGACCTGACCGAGGATCAGCGGGCCGTCCTGCTGCTTCGGCTCTTCGCCGACCTGAGCATCGACGACGTGGCCGAGGTGCTGGGGAAACGTCCCGGCGCGGTGAAGGCGCTGCAACACCGCGCGATCGGGACGCTGCGCCGCCGGCTGCAGCATCACCCGTATCCTGCCGGGCCGCTGGAACGCTCACCGGAACGATGAGCACACGCCGCGACGACATCGACCGTCTCCTGGCCGGCGCAGACCCCGGCCAGGACGACGCGTTGGCGTACCTGGCCACGCTGCGGCGTGCGCTGGTCACATCCCCCCCTGAGGACGTCGCCGAGCGCCACTTGGCCGCGATCACCGCCGCGGCGCAGCAGGCTGCCCACCGTCCGCCTGCGGCTCCCGCCCCGAAACGGCAGGCGCTGCGCGGCTGGACACGGCGTGTGGCCGCAGCTGGGGGCCTCAAGCTCGCCGCCAGCGCCACCGCGGTCCTGGCCGCCACCGGCGGCGGGCTGGCCGCCACGGGCAACCTGCCCGATCCCGCCCAGCGGGCCGTGGCCGAGGTTCTCGACGAGGTCGGCCTCACCGTCCCCAAGCCCCCGGCCGATCGCGTGCCTCAGACCACCGGGACGGAGGAGCCCACAGGCGCGTCCGACCGCGGGCCGTCAGCGCCGCCATCGACGCCTGCGCCGCAGGCGCCGGGACGGCGTGGAGAGGTCCCGCGCTCGGACCCGCAGCGACCGTCGACCGTCACGCAGCGACCCTCGACCGCCACGCAGCCCCCTACGACCGACCCCACCCGCCCGAGCGTGAACCGAGGGACCGACCAGCGGTCCGGCGGGCCCCAGGCCGGTCCGACAGCCGAGGCCACGTCCACCCCGGGCCCCCCCGAGGATGTCGCACCCGACCAGCCGCCTGCCGACGGTTCGTCGAACCGGCCGCAGGCGCCGGCCGGGGCGGGCGGGGTCCAGGACGGCGCGCCGCATCCGACGGGCCATGACAGCGCTCGGTCGGACCTCTCCTCCCCCGGCGGGCCCCGTCCGGAGGGTCCTGGCACCGGCTAGCGACAACGTCCGAGCGGCTCCACTCCCACCAGCCGACGTCGCCGCCAACGGGGCCAGCGACCCGCATCGACCGCACGATCCGCCGGGAGACGTGCCCGCTGGCGACATGGCGGTCGTCGCCGGCGGGCCTGACCCGTCGCCCGAAGAGGGAGGGCACCGCGCGGTCGCGGGGCCGCCTGTTGCGGCGCTCAGCGGAGCGCAGGCACGCTGGCGGTGATCGGTCGGGAGGGGTGACGGTGCAGGTGCTCCAGTCACGCGTGTTGTTGCGTCCGTCCGATCTGGACCGCTCGATCGAGTTCTACGAACACCAGCTCGGTCTGGTGCGTTACCGCGACTGGGGACAGCCACCCAACCGCGGCGTGGTGTACTTCCTCGGCGGTGGCTACCTCGAGCTGACCGAAGGAGGCGGCGGTCCCCCCCCGGGGCCGTGCGTGCGGTTGTGGCTGCAGGTGGCCGACGCCCGGTCGGCGTGCGACCAGCTGGCGGCCCGTGGCGTGACGATCGACGCCGAACCCGAGCCCAAGCCATGGGGCCTGATCGAGAGCCTCGTGCACGACCCCGACGGGCTCCCGATCGTGGTGGTCGAGACTCCCGTCACCCACCCACTGCGGCGACGCCAGTGACGGGGTTCAGCCGCGCTCGACCGGCACGTCCACCAGGGACCCGTACTCGGTCCATGAACCATCGTAGTTGCGCACGTCGTCGTACCCGAGCAGTTCGTGCAAGACGAACCAGCTGTGAGCGCTCCGTTCACCGATCCGGCAGTACGCCACGACCTGCTTGTCGGAGGTGATCCCCTGGGCCTCGTACAGCTCCCGCAGCTGGTCGTCGCCCAGGAACTCCCCGGTCTCCTGGTCGACGGCCTTGCTCCAGGAGATGTTCGTGGCGCCGGGGATGTGGCCGGCGACCTGTGGCCACTCCTGCGGGAGGTTGTCGGGCGCGAGCTTCTCGCCGCGGAACTCCTCCGGCGAGCGCACGTCCACCAGGCCCTTCCCGGCGGGGGCTCCGACGAACTCGTCCAGGACCTGGTCGCGCAACACCCGGATCGAGAAGTCGGGCTCTTTGGCCTCGTACTGGGTCTTCTGGCGGCTGGTCTCGTCCTGGGTCAGGGAGCGATCCTCCTGCTCCCACTTCTTGCGGCCGCCGTCGAGCAGGCTCAGATTCTCCTGACCGTAGAGCTTGAAGTACCAGTAGGCGTACGCCGCGAACCAGTTGTTGTTCCCGCCGTACAGCACGACGTGGTCGTCGTTGCTGATGCCCTTCTCCGACAGCAGCTTCGAGAAGCCCTCCCGGTCCAGGAACCCGCGCCGCACCGGGTGTTGGAAGTCGTCCTTCCAGTGGAAGGCGATCGCCCCGGGGATGTGGCCCGTGGCGTAGAGGGTCGTGTCCTCGTCCACCTCGGCGAAGACCACGCCGGGATCATCGAGATGCTCCACGGCCCACTCGGTGGTGACGAGCGCATCGGGGTTGGCTGGCACGGGCGGCTCCTTGACGCTGTCCGGTCGTCTTGAGCGAAGGGTGGGTGACGTGCCGGGTCAGCGCCAACCCGACGGGGTGCAAAGGGTGCGAACGCGCCGAGCTCAACATCACGGCCGCTGACCGCCGACCGATCTCTCACGAGGCGTCGTACAGCGCCTGGACAAGCTCGTCCTTGTTCATCTGCGAGCGACCCTCGATGTCGAGATCCTGGGCCCGCTCGTACAGCTCCGCCTTGGTCCATTCCTCGTAGGCGGGTGCGACCGCGCGGCTGGCGTCGTCGGCGGTGCGCCGCGCCTCGGTTGTGGCGGTCTCGGCGGTCTCCCGGGTCGTGTCGCGGGCCGTGACGGCCGCTTCGCGGGCTGCGCCCCGCGCGGTCGTGGCGGTCCGCTGCGTCGCCTCACGGGCAGTGGTCACGGTGCGCTGCGTCCCCTCCCGCACGGTCCCGGCGGTCCGTGTCGCCGCATCCCGGGCCGCGCCGGCGGTCCGGCTGGCCGCATCCCGGGCGGTGCCGGCCGTTCGCGTCGCAGCCTCGCGGGCACTGCGGGCCGCTTGCGATGGCGACCTGGCTGGAGCAGGGATCTTGCTGCGGACGCGCTCGACGGTCTCCTCGTCGGGGGTGACCAGGTCCACCACGCGTCTGGCGGTGCCGACCGCAGTGTCGATGAGACGTTCGATCGTCTGTTGTGGCTTCCCGGCCATGACGGTGGTCCTGTCGGTTGCTGATGGGTGGGCAGTTCTCATACCACACATACGGCAGGATCGGAGAACTCGCCACGAACGGACGTTCATGGGCCCAGCGACGGCAGCTCTTGGTGGCGCTCCTCGGCTGCGGCGAAGAGCTCGCCGTGGCGCTCGACACGCTCCACCACGTCACCGAGCTCGAACACCAGCCGGGCAGGCTCGTCAGCGTCGACGGCCTCGGCGATCTCGTCCCAGCGCAGCGGCGTCGAGACGGTGGGACGCTCCCGGGCCCGCAGCGAGTACGCCCCGACCGTGGTCTTGTGCGTACTGTTCTGGCTCCAGTCGACGAAGACCTTCCCGCCACGCACGGCCTTGTTCATGTTGGACGTGACCCGGTCGGGGGTCTGGCGCTCGAGCAGCTGCGCCACCGCCTTCGCGAACGGCGTGGTCCGGTCGTAGGTCACCGGGGTGTTCAGCGGGACGTAGACCTGCAGTCCCTTCCCGCCGGAGGTCTTCGCCACGCACTCCAACCCCAGGCCGGCGAACAGCTCGCGGAGGCGGAGCGCCACTCGGCCGCAGTCGACGATCCCGGCGGGAGCGCCCGGGTCGAGGTCGAACACCACCAGGGTGGGACGGTCGACCGCGTCGGCCCGGTGCAGGTAGGGGTGCAGCTCCAAGGCCGCCAGGTTGGCCACCCACACCAGCGCGGGCAGGTCCTGGATCAGGCAGAACTCGATCGTGGTCGCCCCCGACGACGAACGACCCCAGCGCCCCGAACCGGTGGTCGTGACCGTCACCGTGGGGACCCAGGGGGGCCGGTGCTCCGGGCAGTTCTTCTCGTAGAAGAACCCGCCCGCCACCCCGTCAGGGAACCGTTTCAGGGTGATCGGCCGCCCCGCGAGGTGGCGGAGCATCGCCGGTCCCACCCGGACGTAGTAGTCGATCACGGCGGCCTTGGTCGTCCCCGACGACGGGTACAGCACCTTGTCGAGGTTCGACAGCGACAGCTGCCGGCCACCGACCGAGACGACGGTGCGCTGGGCCACTAGCCAGCCTGCTGGCGTTGCCTGGCAGCCTCCAGGCTGTCCTCCAGGGCGGACATCAGGTCGACCACCTGCGACGGCTCGGCCACCGCCGACGGCACGACGACGTCCTCACCGGCGGCCTTGCGCTCGATCAGCTCCAGCACCCGCATGCGGTACTCGTCCTGGTACTTGTCCGGGTCGAAGACGGTGCTCAGCGACTCCACCAGCTGCGTGGCCATGGCCAGCTCACGTTCGCGGACCTCGACGTCGGTCGCCGGCACGCCGTCGATCTGCTCCACCGGCACGATCTCGTCGGCGTAGTGCATCGTCGACAGCAGCAACACCCCGTCCTTGGCCCGCAGCGCCGCCAGGTACTGCTTGGTGCGCATGACGAACGTCGCGATCGCGACTTTGTTGGTCGCGCCCATCGCCTCGACCAGGAGCCGGTAGGGCTTGGCCGCGCCCTGCCCCGACGGGGCGAGGTAGTAGGGACGGTCGAAGTAGATCGGGTCGATGCGGTCGAGGTCGACGAAGTCCTCGATGTCGATGGTTCGGCTCGCCTCGGGGTCGAGCCCCTCGAGCTCCTCGGGCGTGACCACGACGTACTGGCCGGGTGCAAGCTCGTAGCCCTTGACGATGTTCTCGTAGGCGACCTCGTCCCCGGTGGTGCTCGACACCCGCTTCTGGCGGATGCGGGCGCGGTCCTGGCGGCTGAGCTGGTGAAAGCTCACCGCCTTCGACGACACCGCCGAGAACAGCTTCACGGGAACGTTGACCAGCCCGAAGCTGACCGACCCGCTCCAGATGGCTCTAGCCATGGGGGCTCTCCTGTCGACCCGTCGAAGTCTTGCGTCTGCCGGGTTCTTCGGCGAGCCCGCCAACCATCGACACGTCTGACGCGGCGTCCCAACGCCGGTCGCGGCGTCAGCGTGGCATGCGGGTGGTGCGCGACGGGTCCTGGTCGTCATCGGACAGGTCGATCCGGCGCGTCTCACCGCCGCGGCCGTCACCGCGGCGACCGCGGTCGGCGTCGTCCGCTGCGCGCGTGCGGTCACGACGTTCGCCGACCCCCTCGCGGTCACGCGTGTCGTAATCGCGGACGAACGAGGTGATCGACCGACGCGTCACCACGGGGCTGACCAGGCCCACCAGCGCCGCGATCCCGCCGGTGACCACGTAGAACCAGCCGTGAGCCCGGCCCGCCGCGATCGAGTCCTGGAAGGCGGTCGGCTCGATGACCAGCAGCAGGCCGAACGCGATGGCGGCCACGCCCAGGAAGACCACACCCTGCACCGACCGTGGAGACGCCCCGGTCCCGAGCAGCAGCAATCCGAAGATCACCTCGACGACCCCGAGCAGCGGCGTGTAGGTGAGCCCGGCGACCTGGGCCTGGGGCGCGAAGATGCTGTCGGCCGCTCCCGTCCGCAGCAGCGCCACTCCCCCGAGGACGAGGTAGGTGACCCCCAGGATGATCGCGAAGATCTGGGCCGGCGTCCACGTGGAGATCTCCGGCGTCACGTGGATCATGTGGCGGTCCCGCTGGTCGGCCATCGAACGACCTCCTGGGCGTGGCACGGCGAGCGCGCTTGTCGCAACCAGGGTAAGAAGAGCGCACCCTCCGCGACCGTCCGTTCGGACCCTCGACACGCAGCGTGATGGTGCGTGGCTGGAGGACGGCCCCCACCGCGCGCGACCACGCGACGCCCCGGCGACGTCGCCGGGGGCGCCTGTCGTGGGACAGGTCACGTCGCCGGTGGTCTCGATCTCCTTTTGGCTGTCCGCGCCGGCAGCGATCGGGATCCGACGCGGCTTGGCGGATTCGAGCACGGGAACCGACCGTCAGCACGCCGCTGTCGTAGGTGGCCTTGAGCTTGTCGACGTCGAGGCCGTCGCCGAGGAAAAGCTGACGTGCGAACACTCCCTGTGGCCGCTCGGAGACGACCAGCTGGTCGGATTCCGTGCGGTCGAAGGTCCGCCGTGCGGTCACGGTCAGGACGTTGGACTCGACGGTGAGTCCGATCGAGTCGGACTCGACGCCGGGCAGGTCATAGTGGATCAGCAACGCGTCACCGCGCCGGTACGCGTCGATCGGCATGGTCCGAGGTCCACGAACGTCGCCGAAGGCCTCAGAGGCCAGTCGATCGATCTCGCGCCACGGGTCCCACCGGAGCATTATCCGACAACACTCCCTTCTCCTGCCCGCATCCCGGGCTGGTTGGTTTTGGGCCGGAGCTCGCTGTCTCGCTCCGCTGCAAAGCGCTTCTGGAAGCTTCCTTGTTCCCGGAAGCACCGCTTACTGTGGTTGGTGGACAAGTAGTTGTGGTCCCCGCTCGCCACCGCCGCCCTGGTGAGGCGGACGCGTACCGTCACGGACGTCGGTCACGTACACGACGACAGGAGGGGCCGTGGAGGCACGGCACAGCCCGCCAAGCCGGACGTGGTTCTGCCTCGCGGTGGCGCTGGCGATGCTCGCGACGGCGTGTGGCCCGCGTGGGGTCGATGGTGGTCCATCGCCCGCCACGGACGCGACGGGACAGGTCGATCGACCGCAGCGGGACCCGATCAAGCTGGGCATGGCCACGACCCTGTCCGGCGCGACGGCGCTGTTCAGCGACGCCAACCGGAAGGGCGCCCAGCTCGCCGTTGACGAGCTCAACCGCGCCGGTGGCGTCCTAGGTCGTGCGGTCCAGCTGATCATCGAAGACGACGAGGGTCAGCCGGACGTCGCCGCCGACGTCGCCCGTGAGCTGATCGACGCGCAGGGGGTCAGTGCGCTATTGGGGCCGGTCTCGTCGGCGGTGGCCATGGCGGTCACGGACGTCGCCGAGGAGGAGCAGGTGCCGCTCATCCTCCACACCTCCAACAACGAGGCGCTGACGGTCGAAGCGTTCCACAGGTACGTCGTCTCGGTGGCGCCCAGCACCGGGATGGAGGCGCGCGCCCAGGCCATCAACCTGTCCGGGGAGGACATCACCCGGTGGGCGACCATCGCCCCGAACTACGAGTTCGGCCAACGACAGACGGACACGTTCGTGGAGACGCTGCGCGATGAAGCTGCGCAGGTCCAGATCGTCGCGCAGCAGTGGCCGCCAGTGGACGAGCCACGGTTCGAGCCCTTCATCACCGCGTTGCTGTCAGCCAACCCTGAGGCGGTGTACTCGTCGCTGTTCGGCAGCGACCTGGTGACGTTCACCGGCCAGGCGGCGAGCATGCGGTTGTTCGAGCAGGTGTTGTTCACCGCCCTGTACGACACCAGCGTCCTGCGGGAACTCGGCGACCGCTACGACCTGTCGGCGATCCGGGCCTACTCGCGCTGCCCGTTCAGGATCGAGACCGCGCAGATGCAGGACTTCGTCACGACGTTCGAGCAACGCTACGGGGAGGTGCCCTCCGACTGGGCATGCACCGCCTACGACGCCGTCACGCTGTGGGCGGACGTGGTCGAAGAGGTCGGCGACCTCGACGCCGACGCGTTCGCCGAGACCGTCGCGGGTTTCAGTTTCGCGTCCTTGAGGGGGCAGGTGGAGGTCCGTGTGATCGACCACCAGGCTGCGGTGCCGTCATACGCGGCCGACCTGGAACTCGACGAGCAGCGCGGCTTCTACGTCCACACGAACATCACGGAGATCCCCGCCGAGGACATCTGGCTCCCCGAGGCCGAGGTCACGCAGAAGCGCGAGGCCGGTTGACAGCGCCAGGCTCCCCGACGCCAAGATCGACGCTGACCGTGGCTTGCTCATATCAGGCGCCGACCGCCGCGTCCATGACTTGTCCTGAGTTCCTTCGCTGCGGGTTGTCCACATCCGTTTGGAGGTCATCTGGTGTGCGCGTGTCATCATGTGCACGGACGAGGACACTGGCGCAGCTCGAACAGGATCCAGTCAGTGACGATCGGGTCCTGATCCAGCGGATGTTGGAGCTGACGCCCGAGCAGCGCCTGCTCGGCTTGGTCCGCGCCGCTGCCCTCTTCGCGGCTGCCGTCGTGTCTGACTCGACGCAGGTGCGTTCATGCCTGATGCCGACCAGATCGCGACCCGGGCGACGGTCAGCGCGTCCGTGTCCCGGGAAGGGCAGCCGGACGCTTTGGCTCGCGCGGGTTTCGCGCTGGCCGTGGCTGCGCTGGCCGTCGTCTTCTGGTTCTTCGCCGCCGTTGTGCTGCTCAAGGGGCTGACCGATCGGGTGCCGGAGTGGGTGGCGGCGTCGGGGACGTTCATCGCTTCCGTGGCCACGCTGATCGCGTTATCTCTCGGGCTCGTCTTGGTGGCTGTCGCGAGCCTGAGGGAGGCAAGACTGCCCGTCTGGGCGCGCCCTCTGCCCCTGGTCGCCACCGCGCTGTTGGTGGCGGTACCGGTCTTCACCGCGCTGGTTCCCGAGGGGGGAGCGGAGGGGCAAGTGGCTGCCGTCCTGTCGGCCGCTTCCGGCGTCGCCTGGGCCGCCTACGTCATGGGGATGGGCTCAGCCCTCGAGACCGGATCCGAGCTGTGATCGATCCCATGGCGGTGCTGGATGCGCCATGCTCAAGTCAGCGTCGGTCTGCATCCGTAGAGGCGCCCGTGCGCACGCCCGCCGACGCCGACCGTGTCGAGCACGCCTTCGAGCACCCCGAAGGTCGCGTTCAGCCACGTGTACCGCTCGTCGCCGGTCCGGAACCGGAACGTGGTCACGAACACCCGGGCCTGATCCTCAGCACGCAACGTGGCGACCCCGTCCAGCTCGACCCACACCCGCGCCCCATCGGCGGTGTCCAGCACCCCCCGCAACGTCGGCAGGTTGACGTTGTCGGTGCGACGAGCCGCCAGGTTGGTGAGCCGTAGGGACCCGCTGAGCCGTTCCCCCGTGAGCGAGCCTTCCATGGTCCCGTACAGCTGACCCCCGGCGTCATAGTCCAACGACTCCAGGGTCACGTACGTCAGGTCGACGTCGGACAGTTCCACGAGCTCCATCTGCTTCTCCTCCCCGGCGGGTGCGGTCGAGCCGTTCAGCGGCCCTCCGACGAGCGGCCCGCCATCTTCCTCACGGCCGCATCGATGCTCTCATCGACCACCTCGACCGGCTCGATGTACAGCCGGCCCCAGATCATGCGGCCGTCCCGCACCCCGGCGACGATCACGCCAGCCATGTCCAACGCTTCGCCGTCCGCACGGGTCCCCGTCCATCGCCACTCGGACCACTCCTGCCCGTCTTCCTCGCAGGAGCTCCGCAGCTCCGCCGCGAAGTCGGGCACGCCGGCGAAGATGGTCGACCAGTTCGCCCGGACCTGTTCACGACCACCGAACCCGCGACCGGGATGCACCGGCTGTTCGCTCTGGTAGTCCTCGTGGAAACAGGCCAAGAACGCTTCCAGATCGTGTGCGTTCATCGCATCGCGCAACCGAACCGCCACCGACATCGAGCCCCCTCCCTCCCAACGAAGCCGGGATTGTCGCACGACCTCAACGACACCCGCCGGCAAGACGCCGGAACACGATCAGCCTGTCTGTGACGTCCACCGCTTCCACCCCCAAGCGAACACGAGCGAAAGCGGCAGGTAGCCCACGGCAGCGTGGTATAGGGCATGCCAAGCGTCGGGGACGTCTGCTCCCTCCGACGATCGGGCGCAGAAGCCGGGAGGCTCGGCGCCCGCAAGGTCCGGAAGCGCGCACGGGTTCAGTACGTGGGGGACGATCCCACCGCCGATGAGGACCACCACCGGCCCGGCCGCCGCGAGAACAGCTGGGAACACCATCGTGCGCCCGCGACCTCGCACGGCAGTGGCCAAAGCGAACAGCAGGGATAGCCCAGCCAGCAGCAGGGCGACGCCCAACAGCACGACATGCGCGATGAGGGGCAGGATCAACCACGGCGATGCGCCGCCCAGATCCAAACCGAAACATGGCGGATCCGTACAAGCATCCGCCGGGGCATCTGGAAGGTCCGGTGACCACCTGAGAGCCACGAGACCGCTCGCGACGGCCGCCACGCCAGCCGCCACAACCAAGAGGACGGCCCAACGAGCGAGACGTCCAGCCCACGTTGCCATGCGCCAGTGTACGCCGCACCCGACCCGGAGCGTCATGGGCGCTCTAACTGAACGTCGCCCCCCGCGCAGAACCACGGCGAAGCTGACTGGTGCTGCTTGTCCTGCCAGGGTGAGCGGCCGAGATGTCCGCCATCGGTCTGGGCATCCCTCCGATCGGGAGCGTCCAATGTCTGCCGTCCTACCGTTGCGGTCCGGGTTGCAATCCTCATCAGGGCCCGGCACGTGCCGCGGTCGCTGCCGAACATTTCCCGATCACCGTCGTCAACGGCGAACCCGGCTTCATCAACCTGCTCGACGCCCTGACGTCGTGGCAACTGGCCCGGGAGATCACGGCAGCCACGACGATGGTGGCGTCGACGTCGTTCAAGCACGTCAACCCGGCCGGCGCGGCAATCGTGTCACTCCTCGATGCGACCGACCGGGCAGCGGCGGTTGCCCGGGGCGTCTTTGGTCTCGGGGTCGGGGCTCTACCAAGGAGCCTGCCATGAACACGATCCCGCCGGTTGTCGCTGCCGCTGAACTGCTACGCCGCAGAGACCAGCCGCCACTGTGGGTTGATCCGGCTGTGGCCAGCACGTCGCCGTACGGCGATGAGTTGACCTACTCGCAGATCGCGGACCGGATCGTGCACGACGTCGGGCGAGGTGGCGACAAGGCGATTCGGCGGCTTGCCGCGGCCGCTGGCCAGACGCTTCCGGCCGCGCTGGAAGTGGATGCGGCGACCCTCGCGGCTAGCGCGCGGCTGTGCCCCTCTGAGGTCGTGGAGGCGATCGGGTCAGCCGTCGTACGCATCCGCGAGTTCTACGAGGCGGAGCCGGGCGGGTCATGGCAGTACGAGTGCGACGGTGTAACTCTCGGGCAGCTGGCACGCCCCGTCGAGCGAGTCGGTGTCTATGTCCCCAGGCGGTGAGGCACCGCTCGTGTCGTCGTTGCTGATGGCCGCTGTTCCAGCTCGCGTGGCTGGCGTCGAGCAGCTCGTGGTGTGCACGCCCCCCGCTGCAGCCGGCCCGTTGGCGCCAGTGCTGGCTGCAGGGATCCAGGCGTGTGGTGTCGACCGGGTCTTCACCGTGGCGGCGATGGCGCGCGTAACGGGCTTGGTCGGTGTTGCCAGCCTGCCAGGGCCCACTGAGACGTTGCTGATCGCCGACGAGTCCGCCGACCCAGAGGTGGTGGCTGCCGATCTGCTGGCCCAGGCAGAGCACGCTGCTGACGCATGGCCGATCTTGCTGACCCCCAGCCCCACGCTCGCCGGCCAGGTTCAACGGGCGGTCGGCGAGCAGCTACCCGACTTGGCCCGGCGCCACATCGCTGCAACGTCGCTTGGGGAGCGGGGGGCGATCGTGCTCACGAGCGACGTTGACCAAGCCATCGAACCCGCCAACAGGTTCGCGCCCGAGCACCTGTGCCTGCTGCTGAAAGATCCGTGGCTCTACGTTGAGCGGATCCGTAACGCCGGCGGGATCTTCGTAGGGGAAGCTGCATGTGAAGCGCTCGGCGACTACATCGCCGGGCCGAGCACATCATGCCCACCGGCGGTTCGGCCAGGTGGTCGTCACCGCTCGCGGTACGCGACTTCCTGCGGATGACCACAGTCATCGCCGCTACCCCTGACGCTGCAGCGCGCTTGGCGACAGCTGGCATCTCGCTCGCCGAGGCCGAGGGATTGACCGCCCACGCCGCGTCACTGCGGCGACGGACCGCACACCCGCCAGGGTGACGATGCGGTCGAGTCACCACTCACAGCCGGCGCTACGTCCTGGTTCACGACTACGGCACATACCGCGTTCAAGGCGCCGCGAAGTTCAACTGTTGCGCCAGAGGGCCGTTACGTCGGAACGTCGATGGCCGCGGTCGCAGACCGCTGGGGTCGCGGTCGAGACGATCTACCGCGGGTTTGGGAGCAATGCGGCGCTGTTCGACGCGGTCGTCGAGTCCGACGTGGCTGGAGGTGTGGCACGCGCGGCCCGGCCCGTCGAGGACGCCCCGCGATCCGCGCGGTCATCGAGGAGACTGACCTGCGCCGTCAGATCGAGCGGTACGTCGCTACCCAACCGGAATCCACGCGCGGATGGGGTCTTTGGTGCAGGTACTCAAAGCGGCCGCCGACGCAGAGGACTCGCTCGCCGACGCGTGGGAACGACTCCAAGGCCAGCGCCTGGACGGCCTGGCCCGCTTCGCCCAACTGCTCTCCGACCGAGGAACCCTCAAGCCGGGTCTGTCGACCGGGGAAGCACGCGATGTGCTGTGGACCCTCAACTCGCACGCGGGGTACGAGAAGCTCGTCGAACAGCGCGGATGGACACCCAGCGATACGAGACATGGCTCACCGAGATACGCACGGCCAGCGTCCTGGGTTCGGACTGATCCGAACGTCGGACCCGCTATCGACTCGAAGGAGGCTCGGCCGGCGGTGGGCCGAACGCGCCGGGGTCCGTCTCAACCCCCGCGTCCTGATCACGCGAGCACGCTGACCAGTGCGGGCTGCCGGACGTGGCGCGTCGTTGCGAGGGTTGACCGGGACCATCCTGCGCCCGTAGGGTCCCGCGCCCTTGAGGGTTGGTGGTGAGGGGCGACAGGCATGATTCGTGGTGTACACGTTCGCTGGTTGGCGTTGGCGGTCGTCAGCGGTCTGCTGTTGGCCGGCTTCGGCGTGACGGCGGCACCGGCCCAGACGGTCGGCGGGCCGCTCAAGGTCGTGCTGATCGGCGACTCGTACTCGGCGGGGAACGGGGCAGGCAACTACTACGGGCCCAAGAAGTGCTACCGCAGTTCCACCAACTGGGCGGAGCGCTACGTCTACGTGCTGAAGGCCTCTGGCTACAGCGTGACGTTCGTCAACCGTGCTTGCAGCGGGGCAGTGTCGGACAACGTGCTCAACGACCGCAGCATGGGCACAGAGACGAAGTTGGTGACCCTGTCTGGCGACCGCCCCGCTGATGACCGCGAATTCCGCGCGGAGCTGGGCCGGCGCGGAGATTGCGTCTCGAAGTATCCCGATGAGGAACGCTACGACATACGCATCGAAGACCACTACTACGACTCGCTGACCCACCAGACGACGGTCGCGTTCGCGTGCGAGCGTATCCTGGACGCGCAGATCGATGCGATCGGTCGCGACACCGATCTCGTGCTGTTCACGATGGGCGGCAACGACGTCAACTTCGCCGAGATCGTCGAGCAGTGCTTCGCGGTTGGCCTCCGTGACCCTGGCGACTGCCGCGACAACGTCACCGCGGCGCGCGCGGGCCTTCCGGGCGTCGAGTCCGCGGTCTCCGACATCCTGAGGCGTATCCGGTCGAAGGTCCGCGACGACGCACGCGTGGTGCTGCTGTCCTACCCGTACCTGGAGAAGGATCCCAGCTACACCTTGGTGTCGCTGCTAGGCAGCGACCGGTACCGGGCTGGTGAGGAGGTGCGCGACCTCGGTGACCTTGGCGATATCCATCAGTCCTCGGGTGTCGCCGACGCCAACGCGTCGGCGGGCGAGGACTTCACGTTCTTCCTCGACGAGGTCAAGAGTCACTTCGCCGGGCATGAGCCGGACGGCAGCGCCAGCCGCCGCAACCCGGACCGGTGGCTGCACGAGTTCGATTCGCGCATCGCGGCCGAGTGGTATCACTTCAATCACCAGGGCCACCAGGAGGTCGCGAACCTGCTAGCACCTCACGGGGTCTTCGGTGCGGGCGGGACCGGCGAGATCGGCGGCGACCTCGATCTGGTGTTCGTGATCGATACGACCGGTTCGATGGGTGAGGACATCGCCGCGGTGAAGCAGTTCTCGACCGAGCTCGTCGACCTGCTGTCGGAGCGAACCGCGAGCTTTCGGGTCGGCCTCGTCACCTACAAGGACCACCCCGTCTCTCCGTACGGTGGGTCGAGCGACTACCCTCGCCGCACCGAGCTCGGCTTCACCGATGACACCTCGGCCATCAAGGACGCGATCAACGCGCTGACGGTGAGCGGTGGAGGGAACTTCCCCGAGTCGGTGTGGTCTGGCCTGATTGAGGGCATCGAGCTCCCCTGGCGGCCGGGCGTCAAGAAGGTGATCATCCAGCTGGGCGACGCGCCGCCACACGGGAGCGCGCCCTCGTACACCGAGCCCGTCAGCGGCCTCACCATCGACGACGTCGTGGACGCGTCCATCGCGGTCGACCCCGCTGAGGTATACGTCGTCGACGTTTCGTCGGGCGGTTCCTCGTTCGCCCCACTGCGTGAGGTGGCTGACCGCACCGGCGGTGGGATCTACAGCGCCCCGACGCCCTCCCAGGTCTCCCAGGCTCTCGCCGACGCGCTCGAGGAGGCGCTCACCAAGCCCTTCGCGTGGGCCGGCGGACCCTACGTGACGACGCTGGGTAGCCCCATCGTGCTCGACGCGTCCGGGTCGTTCGACGTCGATGGGGCCATCGTAGGCTACGAGTGGGATCTCAACGGCGACGGCACCTACGACACGCCGCCGAGCGAGCAGCCGACCTATACCCACACGTTCACCGTGCCCTTCGACGGTTCAGTGGCGGTGCGTGTGACCGACGACGACGGCAAGTTCAGCGTCGGAACCGTGCGCGCCCACGCGTCCTCGGACGGTGACGAGGTCCCACCCGACGAGGACAACTGCCCCGACGACCCCAACCACGGGCAGCTCGACTACGACGAGGACGGCATCGGCGACGTGTGTGACGAGGACCCCGGCTACCCCACCGAGGACAAGGAGGGGGTGAGCGAACTCGTGGACCGTGATGGCAACAGCCACCCGTCCACGGTGGAGGAGTTTCGCCAGCCCCATTGGAACCAGGACAGTGACATCATCGACCACGAGGATGTCGATTGGTGGGGGGTGGACACCGACGGCCGCCGCCTGAAGCTCCAGCTGATCGGGATGTCGTCGAACTACGACCTGTACATCCACGACCTCGACGGCAACGAGTTGGGCTCCTCGACGCAACCGGGGTCCCGCAGCGAAGCGATCGACCTTAGGCTCGCGGCGGGGCGGTACCTGGTCCGCATCCAGCCCGCAGCTGGGGCGGTCGGTGGCGAATACCGGCTCAACGTAACGGCCGTGGGTCGGTGACGGGTCGGTGGCTGCTCGCGGTGGCGGTGCTGGGGCTGGCCTTGGTGGGTGCCGCGTGCGGGGAGCCGGCGGACGCCCCTGAGTTGGACGCGCTGCGGGCGGACCCGATGGCCTCCTACCAGGGCCAGGATCTGACGTTGGTCGACCGGAGCCTCTCGGCGGGGGGCCGGACGCTCGGCAAGCCTGTTCGGGCGAGTGTGGTGCAACGTTACGCCATCGCCGACAGCGCCGACCCGGAGGCGGTGCGCGCCGCTGCGATCGCCGCCGCTGAGGCCGCCGGCTGGACGTTCTTCGCGGAAGGTCCCATCGCCAGCGCCAACAAACGCATCGCAGGGTCGCAGGCCACGCTCAGCATCGAGGTTCGTGAGGAGCAGGGCCAGGCCTTCCTCACGGTGGTGCTGCTCGAGGAGGCCGGGGAGTGAGCCCGCGGTGAGCTCGACCGCTTTTCGCCCGCCGGAGGACCGAATTCACTGTGGCGGCGATATGCGGGGTCACATCGGCGCCTTGGTCGCTCTGGTTGCCATACTTCGGCTCCGACGACCGGTCATGGTCGCCGCGTTTACGGTCTCCGGTAACCGGGAGGCGTACCGTGTCGATCGACCCGACCAGCACGACCTGGCAGTGGCACGTGCCGATGCCCGGGCAGGCGATGATCGAGGCGTTGCTGGAAGATCCGGGCCAGGAAGCGGTGACCGCCGCCGTGGACGCCGACAGCCGCGGTGTGGCACCGGCCGACGTTGTGTTCGTGTTCGGCACCCGCCTGCGCGACCCGGTCGGGCCCACGGCAGAGCTGATGGCGTCCGGCCTCGCATCGGCGGTCGTCGTGACCGGCGGGGAGAACCGGGGACGGCCCGGCCACATCGAGGCGGAGCAGCACGCGCGGCTCCTGGGCGAGCACGGCGTCCCGCCCCAGGCGATCCTGGTCGAGAACACCTCGCGCACCACCCTCGAGAACGTGCTCCACGCGCGGCCACTGATCGAGACCCGTCTGGGGCGTCCCGAGTCGGTCATCGCGGTGGTGAAGTGGTTCCACCGGCGCGCGGTCCTGACGCTGCTCAACCACCTGCCGTCCGTGAGACTCGTGCACGCGGTGACCTACGACCCGCACGTGACCGAGGACGGCTCGCCCGTGACACGGACCAACTGGCCGACCGGCCCGCACGCCAGCCGGGTGGCCAAGGAGTACGAGTGCCTACGCCGTCTCGCCAGCACACCGGAGATCGTTCCGATCGAGCGTCGGGACCGTGCGTGGGTCCGCGCCGGCCGAATCGGTGCAGCCGCCGACTGACGCCGACCGACCCCCAACCCGTCCGGGTCTCATCAGCGACGGCTACGACAGCGTGCGCCAGCGCTTCCTGCGGGCCGGACCCGATCGCTCAGTTCCTCAGGAGCCTTCGTCGCCGACCTCAGCTCGCGGCTCCGGCCGACGCGAGGGTCCGGGGAGCACCCCGGCACAACGCTCACCGACCTTGGGCCACGAGTTCAACCTTGCGGCACGGGCCGAGCCCGTAGTCCCACACGTCGCCGGCCACGGTCCCACCCGGGCGGGTCACCGGGCACATCTCGGCGAGGGCTGGCGTGGCGGGGGGGAGGAGACGAGAGCGGACGACGGGATTCGAACCCGCGACCTTCGCGTTGGCAACGCGACGCTCTACCAACTGAGCTACGTCCGCACGGGAAGTCGACACGGGGAGTCGACGGGTGTCCCAGCCAGCTGATGCTGCCCCGACGTCACCGCGTCCGCGCGAACCAGGAGGCTACCGGAGGCCCGAAGGGGCGACAACCATCGGCCGTCCGCACTGCCCGGTGCGGTGACGAGTCGATCCGGTGGGTCATCGGGACGGGCGGCCGACGGACGTTATCGCCACCGCGCCGGGTTCCTTTGCACAGCAGACGCCCGCAGGGAGGCAGTGACGCCATGGTGGAGCAGTACGACGTGATCGTGATCAGCGGTGGGGCCGCCGGTGAGAACGCAGCCTGATACGCGCGTGAGCATGGCCTGTCCGTGGCGCTGGTCGAGCGCGAACTGGTCGGTGGCGAGTGTTCGTACTGGGCCTGCATCCCCAGCAAGGCGCTGCTGCGTCCCGGCGAAGCGCTTGGCGCAGCACGCCGTGTCCCGGCGGTCGCGTCGGCGATCACCGGAGACATCGGCGTCGATGCGGCCCTACGCAGCCGGGACGTGTTCGTCCACGGCTTCGACGATGAAGGACAGGCCGACTGGCTGCAGGGGATCGGGGTCGACCTGATCCGCGGCCATGCCCGGCTCGCCGGCGAGCGGACCGTCGAGGTGGACCGCGACGGCGGGGACACCGTGACCGTCGAAGCGCGGAACGCGGTCGTGTTGGCAACGGGGACGCGCGCGTCGATCCCCCCGATCGAAGGTGTCGGCGACATCGAGATCTGGGACAGCCGTGACGTCACCACCGCCAACAGATCCCGCGTCGCCTGCTGATCCTGGGCGGCGGCGTGGTCGGAGTGGAGATGGCCCAGGTGTACCGGCGCCTCGGCGCGGAGGAGGTCACGGTCGTCGAGATGCAGCAGCCTGCCCACGAGGAGCCGTTCGTGGGCGAGGAGCTGGCGACCGCCTTCGCGGACGAAGCGATCCGGGTCCGCACCGGGGCCGCGGCGAGGAACGCGACCCGCGACCAGCCGGGTGGTCCCGTGACGCTGACGCTCGACGATGGCACCGAGCTCGTCGGCGACGAGCTGCTGGTCGCCGTGGGCCGAACCCCCCGCACCGACGACCTCGGCCTGGACACGGTCGGGGTGGGCAGCGGCGGGTACCTCGACGTGGACGATCAGCTGCGCGTCGCCGGGGTCGACGGCGGCTGGTTGTACGCGGTCGGGACGTCAACGGCCGCGCGTTGTTCACCCACCAGGGCCAAGTACCAGGCACGCGTTGTCGGTGACGTGATCGGCGACGTCGACGCCGCCGCGTGGGCGGACCACCAAGCGGTGCCGCGTGTCGTGTTCACCGACCCGCGGGTGGCTGCCGTCGGTCGGACCGAACAGCAGGCCCGCGACGCCGCGGTGGACGCCAAGGTCGTCCGCGTCCCGTTGAGCAGCGTCGCCGGGACGTCGCTGCTGGGCAAAGGTGTCTCGGGCACCGCTCAGGTGGTCATCGACCGCAGCCGGCGCACGGTGGTGGGGGCGACGTTCACCGGTCCGGAGGTCGGCGAGCTGCTGCACGCCGCCACGATCGCGATCATCGCACAGGTGCCGATCGACGTGCTGTGGCACGCGGTTCCGGCCTTCCCCACCGTCAGCGAGGTGTGGTTGCGGCTGCTGGAGGCCGACCGCGCGGTGTCGTGACGGCTCCGCTGATCGCTTCCGGACCGAGCACGACCGAACCGCCGCAAGCCGCCGTAGCCTGCTCGTACTGCGACTGCGACCGGAGACACCATGACTCTCACGATCGGGACCGGTCCGTTCGGCGACCGGCCGGCGGGCAGGTTCAACTTCGACCCAGGCGCCCCGCGACGGGTGCTGTACCTCGAGGATCGTCCCGAGCGGATCCGTGTCGAGTTCGCCGGCGAGACGGTCGCGGACACCACCCGCGCCAAGATGCTGCACGAGTCCGGTCTGACGCCGGTCTACTACTTCCCGCAAGCCGACGTCCGTACCGACCTGCTACGTGTCAGCGACCGCACCACCCACTGCCCGGCCAAGGGCGACGCGCGCTACTGGGACATCCGGGTGGGTGATCGGGTCGCTGAGGACGCGGTGTGGAGCTACCCCGACCCGATCGATCCGGCCGTGTGGCTCGCTGGCCACCTCGCCTTCGTCTGGGACGCCGTGGACGCCTGGTACCACGAGGACGAACGCATCCACGTCCACCCCATCGACCCGTACCACCGGGTGGACGTGCGCCGCAGCTCCCGCCGGGTCGTGGTCAGGGTCGGTGCCGTGGTCGTCGCCGAGTCGCGCCGGCCGCTGCTGCTGTTCGAGACGGGACTGCCGATCCGCTACTACCTCCCACCCGAAGACGTCCGCCGCGACGTGCTCGTGCCCAGCGCCACCATCACGCGCTGCCCCTACAAGGGCGAGGCGAGCTACCACCACGTCGACGTCGGCGGCGAGCGGCACGAGGACGTGGTGTGGTCCTACCGCGCCCCGCTGCACGATGCCGCCCCGGTGGCCGGTCACCTGTCGTTCTTCAACGAGCGGGTCGACCTCGAGGTCGACGGCGAGCCCCAGGAGCGGCCACGCACCCGCTGGTCATGAGTCGTCCGCTGGCGGCCCGGTCCCCGACGAGCCGAAACCCCCGCTCCCCCTGGACGTGGCCTCCAGGGCGTCGCTCTCGACGATCACCGCACGGCCCACGGGCTGCAGCAGCAGCTGCGCGACGCGGTCGCCGCGCGCGATCTCGGCCGGGGCGTCGGCGAGGTTGACCAGCAGGACCTTCACCTCGCCGCGGTACCCCGCGTCGATCGTGCCGGGCGCGTTCACGACCGTCACACCGTGGTGCAGTGCCATCCCCGAGCGCGGATGGACGAGCCCGACCCACCCACGAGGGATCGCCAGCGCCAAGCCGGTGGGGACGGCGACGCGCTGACCGGGGAGCAGCGTCACGTCGGTTGCGGCGGCGAGGTCCAGGCCGGCGTCGTCCGGGTGGGCGTAGGACGGAAGGACGACGCCGGCCCGCAGCCTGACGACACGCAGCGTCACCTCTTCGGGCCCGGCCACCGCATCCACGGCCCCTCCCTTTGGTGCCGGCGGCCGCACCGCGGGACGGTAGCCTCGGGCCGGTCCCGGTGCGAGCATCCGGTGTACCGTCTGGCGCCGCCCGGGGGTTCGGCGACCCCGGCCGCGAGCGCTCGCTGGTGAACGACGCTGAGTGCGCCGAGTCGAGGCCGCGCCGGGCCGGTCGCGTCGCGATCTGGGAGGCACCGTGCTACGCGCCCCGCCGCAGGCGCCGTCCAGGCGCCCGCCGTCGCCCAGCGCAGGCCCCTTGGCTGTCACGGCCGCGCTCGTCTCCGCCGTGGTGGTGCTGGCCGCCGCTGTCTTCGCATTGTGGTGGTTGGGCCCCGGTGCGGAGCACCGGGCCGAGATGGCCGCGGCGACCGCTGAGGCGCGTGAGGACCTCGCAGTCAGCTACGACGGGATCGCGACGGCGGTCGCAGCCACCGCGGACACCGCCGCTGACCTGCGCCTGACGCTGCAGCAGTACCTCACCGAATCGCAACGGAGCGACGAGGAGATCACCACCGACCGACTCAACCAGCAGGCCGCCCTGGACGACCTGGGCCGCAGGCTGCAGGAGCACGCCGACGCCCCGCCACCCGACCTGCCCGACCGCGCCCGGCGCCGGGCGTTGGCCGCCGAGCTCGAACGGCTCGCGGCCTTCCGGTCGAGCGCCGGCGACCTCGGCGAGCGGGCGGTGACGCTGGCTACCCGCGCCGAGCAGTGGGCGGCGGCGCTGCTGAACCTGCGCGCGGAGCGCGATCGCTACATCGCCTTCGTGGAGGGCCATCCCGACACGCAGAATCCGGCGGAGCTCCGCCAGCAGTGGGAGTCGGAGCGTCCGGTCCTGGCCGACTACCGCTCCGCCGCCGAGGCGGCGATCGACGTCGACGGTCTCGACACCCTGGCCGACGCCTACCTCACCTACGTCGAGCACAACATCGCGTTCGGGGAGGAGGCCATCGCCCTGCTGACCCTGGGCGATCTCGACGAGTACAACACCCGCGTGCGCGAGGTGTTCGGCGCGGAGGATCCTTTCGGGTTCCAAGCCGCCGCCGGGACGGCGCTGCGGCAGTCGCTCGACGCCGGAGTGATCGGCGAGCTCGGCGATCTCAGCGTCGAGGCGGAGAACCTGCGCAGCGACGCACAGCAGGCGGCCAGGCAGGTGGCGTCCGCGTCGGCGTCGCCGGGCTGACGGTCGCCGGGATGGCGGTGGTTGCAGGCTGGCGGTCGTTCGAGGCTGACCGTCGTTACGGGCGACTTCGGCGCGCCAGCTCCGTCCGGGCTCCCGCCGCCTCGGCGTGTTCCAACAGCTCGCCCAGGGACTCGACCAGGCACGCGGTCACGTTCTCCAGGTCAGGCAGCGCGTCCCAGTCCCCGACGAAGCCGAAGTTCAGCCACCCGTCGAGCGACGTCACACCGGCCGCGAACGAGTGGTTCTGCGCGAGCGGCACCGCCGGGAAGGCGCCCAGGAGCCGCATGCCCAGTGAGTACATCGGCGCCTGCGGACCCGGGACGTTCGTCACGACGAAGTTGTACATCCGGGTGCGTGCCGCCAGACGCGCCGCCAGCGCGTGGAGGGTCGGCGGGGCGTAGGCTGTGAGGCCGACCAGGAAGTCGGCCCCCACGACCTGTTGATGATCCTTGATCTCTCGCATCCCGTCGTGGATCTGCTGCAACCGCTCGACGGGATCCATCTCGTCCACAGGCAGACGGACGAACACCGACGAGACCCGGTTGCCGAACAGGTGACGGCCGTCGTCAGCGCGGACGCTCACAGGGACCATCACCTTGAGTGTCAGGCCCCTGGTGTCCTCGTCACGGGCCCGCAGGAAGCGGCCGACCGCGTCGCCGACCATGGCCAGGACCACATCGTTGACCGTGGTGTTGAACGTGTTCTTCACGCGCCGGACGTCGCCGAACGGCACGCGCTGGATCGCGAAGCGACGCGAGATCCCGTTGGGTCGGTTCAGCGGGCTGGGCGGGCCGGGCCGCACCCCCGACCGGGCCATGGATGCCACGCCCTGCGCGATCCTCACCGTCGACGCCATGGCACTCTGCGGCGCCGTGGCGAGCCGCTGCATCCCGGCCACAACCGACCGCGGACCGGTGACCACGTCGCGGACGGCGCCGGCGGCCAGCCTCACGGTGTTCGGGCGGGGCGCCGGATGCCAGACCCGGGGTTGGGCGAGGTCGCCTGGGTCCTGGTCGAAGTCGAGGAGGAGCGTGGCGATGTCGATCCCCGTCACCCCATCGACCATGGCGTGGTGGGTCTTGCCGAGGTAGGCGACGCGGCCGTCCTCGAGGCCCTCCATCACATACAGCTCCCACAGCGGCCGCTTGCGGTCCAGCGGACGGCTGATCAGGCGCCCGACGTACTCCATCAGCTGGTCCATGCGACCCGGGCGTGGCAGGGCCGCGTGACGGACGTGGTAGGACAGGTCGAACTGCTCATCGTCGATCCAGATCGGCGACGTCAGCGGCAGTGGACGGTCGACGACCTTCTGACGGAATCGCGGGACCAGATGCAGGCGCGAACGGATCAGACGGACGAAGCGCGAGAACTCGAACTCACTGTTGTCGGGCGGGTCGAAGATGAACAACCCGGCCGTGTGCATGTGCTCGGTGGGCGTCTCGAGTTCGAGGAAGGTGGCGTCGAGGGTCGACAGCCGATCCCCGTGGCCGATGCCCATGCAGCTCCTTCAGCGCGGTGACCTGGCCGGCCTGACCGCTGACGTCGGGGTCAGCGCCGCCATGGTACGAGACCTCGGTCGGCGCTGGGTTCGACGTGACGGTGCGTGACTTGGGAGTTCACGAGCGTAACCGGACGTTGGTTCGTCCGTTTCGGCGGATGAGACCTAGCATGGGTGCTGGAGGGGCGGCGGGTGAGGGTGCTGATCGCAGAGGACGACGGGGCGCTGCGGTCGTTGATCGCCGCGACCGTGCCGGCGCACTGGGAGGTCCATGAGGCGACCGACGGGGTGGAGACGGTCGCGGCCGCTCGACGGCTCCAGCCTGACGCGATCATCCTCGACCACCAGATGCCGGTCATCACCGGGGTCGAGGTCTGCCGGCTGCTGGCCGCCGAACCCTGGCGTGGCTCGTGCCGGGTGGTGGCTCTCACCGGCGTCCGCGATGCGGAGATCCGGCGTCAGATGGCGGCGGCCGGTGCCGATGCCTTCCTGGAGAAACCGTTCAGCCCGATCGAGCTGATCGAGCTGGTGTCGGTCTGGGAGCGCCGTGCCTGAGCAACGTGTCGACACCGACCTGTTGAGCGTCCTCCACGAACAGCTGCTGCACTACGCGCGGGATCTGCGGGGCGCGCTGGACCGCACGCAGGCGACGGTCGCGGAGCTGTCCCGCACCCACCTCGAGACGGTGGCGGCGCTGGCCGCAGCGATCGACGTCCGAGACGCCGTCACCGGCGGACACGTGTACCGCGTCGCCCACTACGGGATCGTCCTCGCGCGCCATCTCGCCCCGCAGCACGCCGCCGAGCCGCAACTGGTGTACGGCTTCCTCCTGCACGACATCGGCAAGCTCGGGGTCCCTGACGGGATCCTGATGAAGCCCGGTCCGCTGACCGAGGCGGAGGAGACGCTGATGCGCCGCCACGTCACCTACGGGGTCCGGTTCGTCGAGCAGGTCAGCTTCCTGCAGCCGGCCCTGCAGGTGGTGGCCACCCACCACGAGGCCTTCGACGGCAGCGGCTACCCACGCGGGCTGAGCGGGAACGAGATCTCACTGGTCACGCGGATGTTCGGCGTCTGCGACGCCTTCGATGCGATGGTGCACGACCGTCCCTACCGGCCGGCGATGTCAGTCGAGGAGGCAGTCGCGGAGCTGCGGGCCGGGGCGGGCGCCCAGTTCGACCCTGAAGTCGTCGCCGGCTTCCTCGAGATCCTCGATCGCATCGTGGCCGTCGAGGATCGCCCCGACGTGCCCAACGTCAACGTCGAGCCGTTTCCGGCGCGGCGGCGGCCGCTGTGGGCGCAGGCCAACCTGGTCTTCGATGCGCTCGACGACGGGATGCTGCTCGTGTCTCCCGACGGGGTGATCAAAGACGCCAACCGCGCCTGCGTGGAGCTGTTCGGCCTCGCCGCACCACCGGTGGGACTCACCGTCGACGAGCTGATCGACCGCTCGGAGACACCGTTGACGGACGCATCCCTGGCGCGGCTGCGGGCCGCCGCCGCACCCGGGGCCCTCCTCGACGGGCGGTCAGAGCACCGCCTGAACCTGGAGGCCCCCGACCAGGGCCGCGTGCGGCAGACCGCCCACACCTTGCGTGACGAGGACGGGACCGTCACCGGCCGCCTGCTGGTGTTCCGCCGGGTGTGACGGCGGCGCGCGGCCACGCAGCCCCGCCCGCGGGTAGCGTCGCGCCTGCGATGCCCCTGGAGCACTTCTCCCCCGCCGTCCGCACGTGGTTCGCGACGACGTTCCCCGAGCCGACCGCCGCACAGACGGCCGGCTGGCCACCGATCGCGGCCGGGCAGCACACCCTGCTGCTCGCTCCCACCGGCTCCGGGAAGACCCTGGCCGCGTTCCTGACCGCCATCGACCGGCTGGTGACCGCCCCGGTCCCGCCCCGTGACGAACGCACCCGGGTGGTGTACGTCTCCCCGCTGCGGGCCCTGGCCGTCGACGTGGAGAAGAACCTGCGTGCACCGCTGCGCGGCATCGTCCTGGCCGGCGAGCGGATGGGTCTGGAGTTGACGGCACCCACCGTCGCGATCCGTACGGGTGACACGCCCGGCCGTGAGCGTCAGACGATGGTGCGCACCCCGCCCGACATCCTGATCACCACACCGGAGTCGCTGTACCTGCTGCTGACGTCCAAGGCCCGCCAAACGCTGCGCCACGTCCAGCAGGTGATCGTTGACGAGATCCACGCCGTCGCGGGGAACAAGCGCGGGGCGCACCTGGGGTTGTCGCTGGAGCGCCTGGCGGCGTTGACCACCCGCCCACCACAGCGCATCGGGTTGTCGGCCACGCAGCGCCCGCTGGACGAGGTCGCGCGGTTCCTGGGTGGCTTCGACGCCGGCCACCCCCGCCCGGTCACGATCATCGACGCCGGGGCGACCAAGGACCTGCGCGTCGACGTGGTCGTCCCGGTCGAGGACATGGGGCAGCTCGGCTCGGTGGTCGACGACCCGTTCGACGACCCCGCCGCCAGCGGTTCGAGCCGGCGCAGCATCTGGCCGGCGATCCAACCGCGCCTGCTGGACCTCATCCACGCCCACCGCTCGACCCTCATCTTCTGCAACGCGCGCCGGCTCGCCGAGCGGCTCGCGGCCCGCCTCAACGAACTCGAGCGTGACCGCCGCGCCGCCGCCGGGGACCTGGCCGCCGACGCCGAGCCGCCGGTCCTGGTCAAAGCCCACCACGGGTCGTTGTCGCGCGAGCAGCGGACCACGATCGAAGACGAACTCAAGCGTGGGGCGCTCCGCGCGTTGGTCGCCACGTCATCGCTCGAGCTCGGCATCGACATGGGTGCGATCGACCTGGTGGTGCAGGTCGAGTCCCCCGGATCGGTCGCACGTGGGCTGCAACGGATCGGACGGGCCGGCCATCGGGTGGGCGAGCCGTCCCGTGGGACGCTGTTCCCCAAGTACCGCGGTGATCTGCTCGAGGCCGCGGTCGTTGTCCGCCGGATGCGCCAGGCCCTGATCGAGGAGACGCGGTACCCGCGCAACCCCGTCGACGTCCTGTCGCAGCAGATCGTCGCGATGGCCGCGATGGACGACTGGTCGGTCGACGAGCTCGCGGCGCTGGTGCGGCGCGCGGCGAACTTCGCCGGGCTGTCCGACGCGGCCCTGCACGCGGTGCTGGACCTGCTCGCCGGCCGTTACCCGTCGGAGGAGTTCGCCGAGCTGACTCCGCGGATCGTGTGGGACCGGGTCGCCGGCGTCATCCGCGGCCGGGACAGCGCCCAGCGGCTGGCCGTCACCAATCCCGGCACCATCCCCGACCGTGGCCTGTTCGGGGTGTTCCTCCCCGACGGCAGCCGGGTCGGCGAGCTCGACGAGGAGATGGTCTACGAGTGCCGCGCCGGGGAGACGTTCACGCTCGGGGCTTCGACGTGGCGGATCGAGGACATCACGTTCGACCGGGTGATCGTCACGCCCGCTCCGGGCGCCCCGGGGAAGTTGCCGTTCTGGCATGGCGAGGGTCCGGGGCGCCCGGTCGAGGTCGGCCGTGCCGTCGGGGCGTTCGTGCGGGAGCTGCAGACCCGCGGGGACCGCGCCGTCGACGAGCTCGTGGCCGAGGACGGGCTCGACACGCTCGCCGCCCGCAACCTCGTCGACTACCTCGACGAGCAGGTCGCCGCCACCGGGGTGGTCCCCGACGACCGCACCATCGTGGTGGAGCGGTTCCGCGACGAGATCGGCGACTGGCGGATCTGCGTCCTGTCGCCGTTCGGCGGCCGTGTGCATGCCCCGTGGGCGCTGGCCATCCGCCGCCGGCTCCGCGAGCGTGGCGACATCGACGTGGAGGCCATCTGGTCCGACGACGGGATCGTGCTGCGCCTGCCGGAGGCGGTGGATCGCATCCCGGTTGACGACCTGGCCATCGACCCCGACGAGGTCGAGGAGCTGGTGGTCGCCGAGCTGCCCGACAGCGCCCTGTTCGCCAGCCACTTCCGGGAGGCGGCCGGCCGTGCGCTGCTGCTGCCACGGCGCCGTCCCGGCCGGCGCACGCCGCTGTGGCAGCAACGCCAGCGCGCCAGCGACCTGCTGACGGTCGCTGCCCGCTACCCGTCGTTCCCGATCCTGCTGGAGACCACCCGCGAGTGCCTGCGCGACGTGTTCGACGTCCCAGCGCTCAAGGCGGTCCTCGGGGAGGTGCGCTCGCGCCGGATCCGCGTGGTCGCGGTCGACACGCCCCACGCTTCACCGTTCGCGCAGTCGCTGCTGTTCCACTGGATCGCCACCTACATGTACGAGGGCGACTCGCCCGTGGCGGAGCGGCGTGCGGCAGCACTGGCCCTGGATCGAGACCTGCTCCGCGACCTGCTCGGGGCCGAGGAGCTGCGCGACCTGCTCGACGCGGAGGTGCTGTCGGATCTGGAAGACGAACTGCAGCACCTGACCGCCGACCGCCGGGCGCGCTCAGCCGATCAGGTGCACGACCTGCTGCGCCGCGTCGGGGAGCTCACCTTCGGCGAGTTGGAGCGGCGCTGCGCCGGGGACCCGGCGTCCTGGGTGGGTCAGCTCGTCGACGAGCGACGTGCCATCCGGATCCGCGTGGCAGGCGAGGAACGCGTCGCTGCCGCCGAGGACGCGGCGCTGCTGCGCGACGCGCTCGGGGTCGCGCTCCCCGCCGGCCTGCCCACGGCGTTCACCGAACCGCAGCCAGACCCGTTGGTCCGGCTGGTGGGCCGCTACGCCCGGACCCACGGACCCTTCGTCGCTGGGGAGGTCGCCACGCGCCTCGGCGTCCCGACGGACCGCATCCACGCCGCCCTGACTCGTCTCGAGGGCGACGGCCGCGTCGTCCGGGGCGAGTTCCGGCCAACATCGGTGCCCGGTGGTGGCCGACGCGTCCCCGCCGGGCACGCCGGCGAGCGCGAGTGGTGCGACGTTGACGTGCTGCGGCGGCTGCGTCAGCGCACGCTGGCGGCGCTGCGCCGCGAGATCGAGCCCGTCGATGCCGGCGCTCTTGGCCGGTTCGTGCCGCGCTGGCACGGCATCGGCTCCGACCGGCGCGGCGTCGATGCGCTGGTCGACGCGCTGACGCAGCTGCAAGGCGCCCCGATCCCCGCCTCGGTGCTGGAGACCGACGTCCTACCCGCTCGGGTGGACGGCTACCGGACAGCGGACCTCGACGCGCTCCTGGCCGCAGGTGAGGTCGTCTGGGTCGGGGCGGAGGCGATCGGCCCGGCCGACGGCCGGGTGGTCGTGACCTTCCGCGACGACGCACCCTGGCTGGTGCCCGCCGCGCATGACCCGCGACCCGACGGAGCGGTGCACCAGGCGTTGCGCCGCCACCTGGCGGAGCGCGGCGCGTCGTTCTGGCCCGAGCTGGTCGGTGCGGCGGCCGTCGCCGTCGACGATCACCGGCGGCCGACCCACCTCGCGGACCCGGCCGTGGTTCTGGCGGCCCTGTGGGACCTGGTGTGGGCCGGGGAGGTCACCAACGACACGTTCGCGCCGGTCCGGGCGTTCGTGCGTGGCCGGCCGCGCCGCGCTCGTGGTCGGCCACGGCCGGGCCGGCGGTCGCGACTCGGTCCCCCGGCGGGGGCGGGGCGGTGGTCGCTCGTGGATCGACCGCCGGTGGATGCGACCGAGGTGGCCCACGCCCGCGCCGGGCAGTTGCTGGAACGCCACGGGATTGTCACCCGCGAGGCGGTGCTGGCGCAGCGGGTACCGGGTGGGTTCGCCGGCGTGTACGAGGTCTTCAAGGCCATGGAGGCCGCCGGCCAGGTGCGTCGCGGGTACTTCGTCGCAGGGCTGGGGGCGGCACAGTTCGCGCTGCCGGGGGCGGTGGACCGTCTCCGCGACGCCCGGCCGCCAGCCCGGGCCGACGCCCCGCCCGAGGTGGTGGTGCTGGCCGCGACCGACCCGGCGCAGCCGTACGGCGCGGCGCTGGCGTGGCCACCCACCGCTGGCCGTCCCCAGCGCCAGGCCGGCGCGTACGTCGTCCTGGTCGACGGCCACGCCGCCGTCTACCTCGAGCGTGGGGCCCGCAGCCTCGCCACCTTCCCCGCCGCCGCAGGAGCCGCCTGGGTGGACGGCCTCGTCCAGCTGGTCAAGGACGGTCGCGTGCGCCGCATCGAGCTGCAGCGGGTGGACGGCGCCCCGCCAGCAGGATCCGAGTGGCGCGCCGCGCTCCTTGCAGCCGGGTTCGTCGACACCCACCGGGGACTGGCCTTGCATCCTTGAGGCTGCGACGTCGCCCGGTTGGACGCCGCGGGTCCGTCAGCGTTGCTCTACGGTCGGCAACGGCCGACCGGAGTTGACATGGAGATCACCCGCCACGAGCTCGATGTCCTGGAGACGCTACGGGACACCGAGGGCCGTGACGACTCCCGAGCCGATCAGGTACGCCATGTCTCGCAGACCCTGGACCTCGACGAGAGCAACGCCCGCCAGACCGTCGAAGGGTTGGTCGACTCCGGTCACGTCCGAGCGCCCGACGGCCGACCGTACGCCCTCACCGACGCCGGGCAGGAGGCGCTGGCCGCGGGTCCGGAGTCCTAGACCCGGTGGGACGCTTCGAGGTCGAGGGAGCCTGGCGCGTCACCGCGTCTCCGCAGGACGTGTGGGACGTCGTCAGCGACCTCGAACGCTGGCGCGAGTGGTGGCCGGCGATCCGCGAGACCGAGGAGATCGAGTCGGGCGGCGTCGACGGGACGGGGCGCCGGGTCCGCCTGGGGTTCAACAGCCCGATCCCCGGCAGAGGGCTGCACCTCGATGCGGAGGTGACCGACGCTGAACCGCCCCGCCGGTTGGCGATCGCGTCCGCCCGCGGCGGGTTGGAGGGGAGCGGCGAGCTGGTCATCACCGTGGAAGGGGACGGGACCACCCGCGTCGACTACCGCTGGGACGTCCGCACCCGCGCGTGGCTGTGGGCCCTCGACCCGGTGCTGCGCGACGCGACGAGCGCTGCGGGGCACGACACGATGCGCGACGCCGGCGACCGGCTCGCAGAGCTGGCCGGCGGGGAACCGCTCCGCCACGATGTCGCCCCGAGCAGCTGAAGGCCACGTGACGTCGCGAACGTTCGGCGACGTGCGTCGGCCACCGACGCAGGCATCCGACGGCGGGCCAACCACGTGACTGCGGTGCTGGGTGTGCTGGGTGGGGCACTGCTGCTGCTGGCCTTCGGCGACGCCATCGCGACGGCGGTGCGTGTGGGTCGCCGCGGCGGGCCGGTCACACGGCTCGTCGCGGGCCTGCTCTGGCGTGTGCTGAGCCGGGTTCGTCGTCCATCGGTGGGACACGTGCCCTTGTACGTACCGGGCCTGGTCGTGACGCTGGGCATCCTCGTCTTCTGGTTGACGGCGGTCGTGATCGGGTGGTTCCTGATCTTCTCGTCCAGCGCCGGTGCCCTGCACGTGGAGGAAACCGGGCAACCTGCCGGCGGCTGGGACCGCCTGAACTTCGCCGCCGCATCGGTGTTCGGCAGAGCCATGGACCTGCGACCGTCGAACGCTGCCTGGGACGCGTGCGCGTGGGCGGCGTCGGCGTCGGGCCTGATCCTGCTGTCGCTGGCGATCGCGTACCTGATCCCGATCACGGCGGCGGTCTCGGAGAAGCGCCAGCTCGCCCGGGTGATCTCCGCGCTGGGCCGCACTCCGGCCGAGATTGTGGCCAAGGGTTGGCGTGATGGGGACTTCCGGCAGCTGGAGAACTGGCTGATGTCGCTGACCCCCATGATCGCTCGCCTGGCCGAGCACCACCTCGCGTACCCGATGCTGCACTTCTTCCACACCGCTGACCGTGACGCTGCCCTCGGGCCGTCAGTGGCGGTCCTCAACGACGCACTGCTGCTGCTCGACGTCGGGACCGACGACCGGGCCCGTCCGTCACGCCTGGCGATCGACGCACCACGCGCGGCCATCGACGCTCTGCTGTCCACGATGCCGCAGGCGTACGTCACCACCGCTGTCGAGGCGCCCACGGAGCCTGACCTCGACGACCTCGATGTTCACGACATCCCCCACGAGCCCCGTTCGGTGATCCAGGCGGGCTTCGCGTCCGCCGCGGATCAGCGTCGCCGTATCCTGTCGCTCGTCCACCACGAAGGATGGGCGTGGGCGGCCACCACCACGGGGAGCCCCGATCGGGAGGGCGACACGGAGGCGCGGTAGCCGCATCGGTCCCGTCCCCGCCGGGCGGCGACTCCCGGCCGTTCGGGTCCCTCGCCGCCCCCGCGATCCCCAGTCGACACGTACGTTGCTGGGGATGCCGGTCGACCTCGAGAGCCTGCCCATCGGAGCCAACGCTCCGGAGGTCGTCAACGTGGTCGTGGAGGTCCCCGTCGGGAGCCGGAACAAGTACGAGTACCGTTCTGACCTGCAGGTGATCATGCGCGACCGGGTGCTCCCCGGCGCTGTGCGCTATCCGGCCGACTACGGGTTCGTCCCGTCCACCGTCGCGACGGATGGCGAGCCGGTCGACATCATCCTCGCCGCGTACGATCCGGCGTTCCCCGGCTGCGTGCTCCAGGCATATCCCATCGGGGCGCTGCACATGCGCGACGCGTCCGGCGACGATCGCAACGTTCTCGCCGTCCCGGCGGACGACCCTCGCTTCGCTGACATCCGCCGCCACACCGATCTTCCGCGGCAGAACCTGCAGGAGATCGAGGATTTCTTCGAGGTGTACAAGCGCCTGGAGGGCGATCTGGATGTGGAGATCCGTGGGTGGCTCGATGTCGAGGACGCCCACGACCTGATCCAGGCTGCAGCACGCGACTGAGGCCGATGGCCGGCGTTCGTCGTCGATGACCAGGTCCGCCACCCGTTGGGCTTCGCCGGGTGGCGCCGGGCAACCGCCGGTTGCTCGCCGTGGCCCAACTCGCGACGGTCACGATCGGCACCGTCTACACGGTGGTCGTCCTGCTCGAGCCACGTAGCCGCGTCCGGCTCCACGGCCCCGACCTGCGCACCCTCATCGAGGTGGGCGGCTTCTACCTGGTGCTGTTCGCGGCGCTGATGCTGGCGATCCCCGACGACGACGACATCGTGCCGGCCCGCAACGCGTTCATCTCGGCGCTCGCCGTCATCGGCGTCACCAACGCGGTCTTCGCTGTCAGCGCCTCGGTCGGGGCGCAGCGGCTGGTCCTCGACCAGGGGCTCGCCTTCTACCCGTGGGTCGCGGCGCGGTACGTCTCGGGGACGCTGTTCGTGCTCGCCGGACTCGGCCGCCCCCGTTCGTCGCTGCGGCGCTACCTGTGGGCGGCTTTGGGGTCGCTGATCGCGCTCGACGTCACGCTCGTCGCGGTCCAAGCCCGCTTGCCCGCGGTCGTGCAGCTGGTCGCAGCCGATGGACCGCCGGAGCTGGTGGTGCTCGATCCGCTCGCCCACGGGGTCATCCAACTGGTCCCCGCAGCGCTGTTCGCGTTCGGGGCGTGGCTGGCAGGGCTCACGTACGTCCGCAGCGGCGCGCCGGTGTTCTCGCTGCTGTCGCTGGCGTTGCTCGCCCAGAGCTTCACGCAGATCGACGAGGTCCTGCACCCGGCGTTCCTCGGCCCGATCCTGACCTCGGCGGACGTCTTCCGGGCTGCGGCTCTCGTCCTCCTCGCCGTCGGCGCGCTCCTCCAGCTGCGGCGACTCACGTTGGAACGATCGCGGACCGTCCGCGCCCAGCAGGCGGACCTGCGCGCCCAGGACGTGCTCGCCCCGGAGCTCAACGCCCTCCTCGAGCGGGAGCACGACTTCCGCGCGATCGTCTCGCACGAGCTGGCCACCCCCTATCGCGACGATCCGCGCGTTCATCCACGTCGTGGCCTCGGCGACGGACCCGACCGCCACCGACCGCGTCCGCCAGGCCGTCGCCGGGATCCGGTCGGAGACGCGCCGACTGTCCGAGCTCGTGTCCCGCATCGACGAGCTCCGCGACCTCGAGCTCAGCGAGTTCAGCTGCGACCTGCGCCCGGTGCGCGCCGTGGGGTTGCTGCAGGAGGCGACCGGGTTCGCGAAGGGGCTACCGGGCAGCCACCCAACGACCCTGCGGTGCGCGGACGTCCTGGTCGCAGCCGATCCCGTCCGGCTGGGCCAGGCGATCCGCAACGTCCTGGCCAACGCGGCAGGGTACGCGCCGCCGAACACGCCGATCCACATCGAGGGGCAGGTCGCCGACGGCGGGCGGTTCCGGATCGCGGTCACCGACGAAGGTCCGGGAGTGCCGGCCGAGCAGCGCGAGGCGGTCCTGCGGCGCTACGCGCGCGGCAACAGCGCTCGCGGCAGGTCCGGCGCCGGGCTCGGGTTGTACGTCGCGTCCCGCATCGTCGCGGCCCACGACGGCCACATCCGCCTCGAGGACGCCGTCAAGGCAGGGGGCGGCGGCACCCGGGTCGTGATCGAGGTGCCCCTGGCGTGAACCGTCTACCCGCTATCGGGTAGCCGGTCCTACGTGGACTGGTGTACGTCCCGCCCGCGACCTGCCCGCATCCTCGACACGTGACCATGCTCACGCCCCTGTAGGAGCACTCGATGCTCCTGTTCTGGCTCCAGCTGCTGGCGCTGTTCCTCGCCGCCCGGGGTCTGGGGTTGCTCGCGCAGCGGATCGGGCAGCCCGCCGTCGTCGGTGAGCTCACCGCCGGGCTCGTGCTGGGACCGTCGCTGTTCGGGCGGCTCTTCCCTGCCGGGGCGCTGTGGTTGTTCCCCGGCGACGACTTCCACAGCGGCGTCATCCTCTCGGTGGCGTGGCTGGGGGTGATCCTGCTGCTGATCGAGACCGGGATCGAGACCGACCTCGGCCTGCTGCGGCGGATCGGTCGGTCGACCGCGATGGTGCCGGTCGGCAGCCTGCTCCTGCCGCTCGCACTGGGGATCGGCATGGGCTTCGTGATGCCCGAGATGTTCCTGAGCCAGAGCGGGGGTCGGACGATCTTCGCGTTGTTCATGGGGGTGTGCCTGGCGGTCTCGTCGTTACCGGTCGTCGCCAAGATCCTGATCGAGATGAACCTGATGCGACGCAACGTCGGGCAGGTCATCCTGGTCGCGGCGATGTTCGATGACATCGTCGGGTGGGTGATGCTGAGCGCGCTGGCCGGCGCGGCGAAGGAAGGCCATCTCCAGCCGACCAAGCTCGTGCTGACGGTGGCCGCGATCGGCGCGTTCCTGGCGTTCGCCTTCACCGGCGGCCAGCGGGCGACGAACGCGCTGCTGCGGCGGGCACTGCGGCGTGGCGACGGACCCACCCTGCCGATCACCGCGCTGCTGGCCGTGGTGCTCTCCTTCGCGGCGCTCACGCAGGCGATCGGCATCGAGGCGGTTTTCGGCGCCTTCGTGGCCGGCATCGTGATCGGCCGGTCACGGTTCTTCCGCCAGGAATTCGAGAAGATCATCCACGTGGTGGGGTACGGCTTCCTCGCCCCGGTCTTCTTCGCGACCGCGGGCATGTACGTCGACGTCTGCTCGATGAGCTCGACGACGCACTCGGCCACGCAGACAAGGCGTTGGTGGTCGTCGGCGACCTCGTGATCGGCGTGGTGACGTCGGCGAGCACTCGAGGAGGGACCGACGCGAACGCCGAGCCCGGTCAGGCGTGGCGCCGCCAGAGGGCGTAGCCGCCGAACGCCAGGACCAGCGCCACTGCGACCACCGCGGTCCACGGCCGACGCACCGCCGTGGCGATGCGGTCGTCGGTGTCCGCCTGCCCAACCACGCGCGCATCCTCAGGTCGCGCGCGGGCCAACTCGTCCCTCCACGCCTGTGTCGGCGAGCAGCGGTCGTCCACCAACCCCCCTTCTGCTCGGCGGGGAGCCACCAAGTAGCGCTGGCCGATCTCCCAGGTGCGGTCCACCGAGGTTGCCGTGCCGGGATCACCAGGACCGCCGCGGACGACCGGTCGGTCGAGATCGGGGCCGCGCCAGATCTCCTCCACCCGGAACCAGGCGGCTCGACGCTCATCGGCGACGTCGGTGACGGTTCCCACGAAGACGATCTCGAACTCGGCCAGTCGTTCGGTCAGAGGCCGGTCGTCGCGGACGCAACTGACCGCAGCGGCTGCGGCTGGGATCAGCGTCGCGGCGAGCATGGCCGCGACGACGGCGTAACCGCGTGATCTCTTCATCCCCCGTTGGATGCGCCCCCGTCCCGGTCGGTTGCAACCACGCGGAAAACGGCTGCCATGTCCTCGTCGCCGTGGTCGGCCGCCACAGCCCGCGCGAGCTGACCGGCGACGACCCGGGCGACCGGGAGGTCTAAGCCGTGCTCCTCGCCTGCTTCCACCACCAGCCGGGCGTCCTTCCACGCCAGGCCCAGCGGGAAGCTCGCGGGGAAGTCGCGCTCCAGCATGGCGCGGCCCTTGAGGCCGGCGTACGCGGCGTCCACGGGTCCGCCCTCGATCGCGTCGAAGAAGCCCTGCGGGTCCACACCGAGTTGTTCGGCCAGCGCCAGGGACTCCGCCAGTGCCTCGACGAGGCCGAGAAGCCAGGCGTTGGTCACCAGCTTCACACGACTGGCCGCCCCGGCCTCCCCCAGCCACAGTGTCCGAGAGCCCACCGCGTCGAACACCGGCTCGCAGCGCTCGCGCAGGTCCTCGGGGCCGGCGGCCAACACCACCACCTCGCCGCGCTCCGCCGGTTCCTTGCTCCCCAGGACCGGTGCGTCGACGAACCCGACCTCGTGCTCGGCGGCGAGGTCGGCCAGGCGGTCGATCGCCAGCCCGACCGTGCTCATCTGCACCCAGACCGCGTCGTCGGCCATGGCGCCGAGGGCCTCGGTCATCACCTCCTCGACCGCTTCCGCGTCGGCGAGCACGGTGAGGACCATCTCCGTCCCGTCCACCGCCTCAGCCGCGTCGTCGGCGACGGTCGCGCCGTCCTGCCCGAGCTCCTCGGCCTTCTCACGGGTGCGGTTCCACACCGCGACGTCGTGGTCTGCTGCGAGCAGCTGGCGGGCCATCGCCGAACCCATGATCCCGGTGCCGAGCACGGTCACTCGCGTTGCCATGTGGTCCCCTCCAGTCGGCGCCCCCATCTTGTCGCACGCCCGGCACGGCACCACCGACCATGGTCGGCGGGCGATCGCCAGCCGGGACCCGGATGGTGGGCGGTAACGTCGGTGCGGTGGACACCACTGCGCGGCTCGGCACCTACGGTGTGTGGGCCAGCCACCTCGGCCTGTTCCCCATCCACGAGGCCCGCTCCGCCGCCGCGGCGATCGAGGGCCACGGCTACGGTGCGGTGTGGGTCGGCGAGGCCGAGGGCAAGGAGGCGCTGACCCACGCGGGCGTCCTGCTCGCCGCGACCGCCGAGGTGGTCGTGGCCACCGGGATCGCCAACATCTGGGCGCGCGACGCCATGGCGATGGCCAACGGGGCGCGCACCCTCGCCGAGGCGTACGCGGGCCGGTTCCTGCTCGGCATCGGGGCGAGCCACCCGCCACTGCTCGACACCCGCGGCCAGAGCTACGAACGGCCGCTGACGACCATGCGGCGGTACCTCGAGGCCATGGACCAGGCCCCGTGGCGCGGCCCGGAGCTTCCTGAGGAGCCGCCGCGGATGCTGGCCGCGCTCGGCCCGCGCATGCTGGAGCTGGCAGCAGAGCGCAGCGCCGGGGCGCACACCTTCCTGGTCCCCGTCGAGCACACACGTCGCGCCCGCGACATCCTCGGTGGTGACAGGATCCTGGTGCCCGAGCAGGCCGTGGTGCTGGCCGATACCCGCGACGAGGCCCGCCGGGTCGCCGCCCGACACCTGCGCCGCTACCTGCGGCTGGACAACTACCGGCGCAACCTGGTGCGGCTGGGCTGGGATCAGTCGGACCTCGACGAGCCGCTCGCCGACGTCCGGTTCGACGCGCTGATCGCCTGGGGAGACGCCCAGGCCGTGGCCGCCCGGCTCCGCGCCCACGTCGATGCGGGCGCCGACCACGTCGCGGTGCACCCGCTCACCCCCGCTGTCGAGGTCTCCCCGGTGCCGCTGCTCGCCGAGCTCGCCGGCGCCCTGGATCTCGCGCCGCGCTGACTAGCCAGCCGGCCACGACGAGGGGGTCTGGTCGTCGCTTCCCGTCCCGCCCGACTCCTCGGTCCGGCTGAGGGCGGCCAGCGCGGTGGCGGCCTCCTCCTGCAGCCTCGGTAGGTCGCCATGGGGGAACCAGTCCAGGTCGACGACCTCCGGGGTGCGGGTGTGGGCCGTGGTCGGCGTCCCGCGACGTGGCCGGCAGCGGAACACGATGTCGATGCGCCGCTTGGCGGCCTCCACGACCACTGCGGGCTCGCCGAGCGTCTCGATGTCGAGGCTGGTCTCCTCGTCGGCCTCGCGCCTGGCCGCGTCGATCGGTGTCTCACCGCGCTTGAGGAGGCCACCTGGCAGCCCCCAACCGTCGCGGTAGGACAGACGCAGCAGCAGGATCGCCCCGTCGGACCGTTCGATCACGCAGACCGACCCGACGGTGAACGACGGTGCGAGCCGGCGGACGACGAAGCGTCGCCCACGGACGGGGAGCCGGCGGAAGGCCCGCAGCAGTGCGTGGTGGACCGCACCGATCATCCCCGCAGCTCCGACGGGACGACCGTGAGTTGCCGGAGCTGGCCGTCGCGGACGACATGGAGCCTGATCTGACGGCCGATCCGCTCGCCACCCAGCAGGCGCTGCAGATCCCCGAGTTCGGTGACCGGTTCACCGTCGACCCCGACGACGATGTCCTCCACCGTGATGCCGGCGTGGTCGGCGGGGCTGCCGGCCATGACCTGGACGACCTCCACGCCGGCGCCCCGCCCGACCGCGTCACGCACCCGCGGGGGAAGCGGACGGGAACCCCCGGCGATGCCGAGGTACGCCCGCCGGTAGCGGCCCTCGGACACCAGCGCTGAGACGATGCTCAAGGTGGCGTCGTCGACGGGGACCGCGAGCCCCAGCCCGACGCCCGCCACCGCCGTGTTGATGCCCACCACACGGCCGCGGGCGTCGGCCAGCGCCCCGCCGCTGTTGCCGGGGTTGAGCGCAGCGTCGGTCTGGATCACGTTCTCGACCAGCCGGGTGACCGCCCCCTCCCGGGTCGGCAGCGAACGACCCAGGGCGCTGACCACCCCGGCGGTGACCGAGCCGGCGAAGCCGAGCGGGTTCCCGATGGCCACCACCAGTTGACCGACGCGGAGCCGGGCAGCGTCACCCAGCCGTGCCGCGGTCAGACCCTGGCCGTCCACGCGCAGCGCCGCAAGGTCGCTCAGCGGATCGCGGCCAACCACGTGGAAGGTGAACTGGCGCCCATCGGTGAAGGTGGCCGTGCCATTGTCGATCCTGCCGACCACGTGGGCGGAGGTGACCAGCACCCCACGGGGATCGAACACGACCGCCGAGCCGGAGCCGCGACGTCCCCGCAACCGGACGCTCGCCACCGCGGGGGCCAGCGTCTCGGCGACCGCGGTCACCAACTGCGAGTAGGCGTCCAGCGCGTCGTCGTCGTCGACCCCGTCGGTCAGGTCGGTGCGGTGCTCAACCACGCATCCTCCTTGGCAACACGGGCTTTGCGCGGGCCTGGCCGGCAGCCTCCGCCTGGCCACCAGGGCGACCGCCACCGTCGGGCGCTTCGATCGGCGGCCTACCGTGGCGACGGTCGGAAGGCCACACATGCAACCAGACCCACGCGACGTGAACGGACCGACGTTCCAGCACGGGGTGGCCAGTGGCGACCCCGAGGCGGACCGGGTGGTGCTGTGGACCCGGGTCAGCACCCCCGACGACCCGGTCGACGTGCGGTGGCGGATCGCCCGTGACGAGGACCTGTCGGACGTGGTCGCCAGCGGGGTCACGACCACCGGATCCGACCGCGACCGGACCGTGAAGATCGACGTCCCCGGCCTGTCCCCGGCGACCACCTACTTCTACGCGTTCGAAGCCGCCGGGGAACGCTCACCGGTCGGGCGCACCCGCACCGCACCGGTCGGGGCGACCGACGCGGTGAAGCTCGCGTTCACGTCGTGCGCGAAGTACAACGACGGGTTCTTCAACGCCTACGGACGGATCGCCGACCGCGACGACCTGGCGCTGGTCGTGCACCTGGGCGACTACATCTACGAGTACGGGACCGAGGATCGTTCACCGGGCGCTGCGATCGGCCGCGCCCACGTGCCCGACCACGACTGCGTCAGCCGCGATGACTACCGGACGCGGTACGCGCTGCACCGCCTGGACCCGGACTGCCAACGGATGCACCAGCGCCACCCCACGGTCCACGTCTTCGACGACCACGAGTTCGCTGACGACCGCTGGCGGGAAGGAGCCAGCAAGCACGATCCCCAACTGCACGGGCGGTTCGACGTGCGGGCCGACGCGGCGCTGCGGGCATGGTACGAGTGGCTGCCGGTCCGCATGCCCGACCGTGATCACCCGGCACGCATCTACCGCCGGTTCCCCCTGGGCGACGTCGCCGACCTGCTCATGATCGACTGCCGCTCCTGGCGCGACGAGCAAGTCGGCCCGCCCACGATGTACGACGACGTCCGAGAGTTGCTCGGCGCCGAGCAACGACGCTGGCTGTGCGAGCGCCTGGCAGGATCGACGGCGCGGTGGAAGCTCGTCGGGAACCCGATCATGGTCGGGCAGTGCTACACGCACCTCCTCCCCGACTGGCTCGGCCCGCCGCTCGCGGAGCTCGGGATCCTCACCGAGGAACGTCACGGCGCGAACCCCGACCAGTGGGACGGCTACCCCGGCGACCGTGGCCGGGTGTTCGCGGCCATCCGCCGCGACCAGGTCCGCAACGTCGTGCTCCTATCGGGCGACGTGCACACCTGTTGGGCGCTGCACCTGCTCGAGGACCCCACCCAAGACATCGAACCGGTCGCGGTGGAGTTCGTGACGCCGAGTGTCACGAGCCAGAACCTCAACGAGAAGCTCGGCGAGGACCGCGACCGCGAAGCCGAAGGTGTGGAGGTCACGGTGATGCGCGACAACCCGCACGTGCACTGGTGCGAGTTCGACGCCCACGGGTACGTGGTGATGGATGTGACGCCGGCCCGGATCCGGGGCGAGTGGTGGGCGGTGGACACCGTGCTCGAGCGCAGCGACGGCGAGGCGCTGCTCAGCTCCTGGGAGGTCCGCGACGGCACCAGCCGACTGCATCACATCGATGGGGAGGGCCACCGCCGCGTGGGCGAGGATCGCTAGACGTGGACCCCCGCCGCCGCGCGCGTCTGTCGAAGCTGCTGGCGCTGCTGCTGCGCCACGACCCGCAGCGGGCGGGGTTGCGCCTGGAGCCCGGTGGTTGGATCTCGGTCGAAGACCTGATCGCTGCCCTGGGCCGGCCGGGCAGGAACGTGACGGAGGCGGAGCTGGAGGAGGTCGTGCGCGTCGCCGGCGGCGCAGGGGGGCGGGGCGGCAAGGACCGCTTCGAGTTGTCGGCTGACGGCACCCACGTACGGGCCCGGTACGGCCACAGCGTCGCGGTCGATCTCGGGTACGAACCGGCCGAACCGCCACCGGTGCTGTACCACGGCACGGTCACACGGGCCCTCGACGCGATCCTGGCTGCCGGGATCAGGTCGATGGGGCGCCAACTGGTGCACCTGTCCGAGGACGTGCCCACCGCAGCTCAGGTCGGTGCCCGCCACGGCCGGCCGGTGGTGGTGGCGGTCGACGCCGCGGGTCTGGCACGAGACGGTGCCGTCTTCCACCGCCTTCCCGGCGGGGTCTGGCTCACCGCGGAGGTGCCGCCCGACCGCATCGAGGGCACGGTCACCCCGTGACCGGCCCACTCTGAGGGAATAGTCCTCAAACGACGTCAGGCGAACGCGCGGTCGTCGGCTGTCAGCAGCTGCCGGCCGAAGAGCTTGTCCGACAGGCTGATCTGGTCGGCGTACTTGCAGATGCCGCCCATGAAGAACGGCCATCCGGCACCCAACAGCAAGCCGGTGTCGATGTCGCGCCCGTCGGCGACGACCTGCTCGTCGAGCATCATCTTGGCTTCGTCGGTGGTCGCCTCCAACGCCCGCTGACGGATCTCCTCCCCGCTGAGCGGTTCGAGGCCCTCGTCGACCTGCACGGCGGCCGCGACCTCGTCGTGGGTCACGCGACCCCGCGACCAGTCGTAGATCCCGTCCACGTCGAGCTCGGCGAAGCGCCGGAAGTTCTCGTCGCGTGGGAAGCGGTCGGGGAACGCCGCGTGCAGCGTCTCGGCGGTGTGGTAGGCGACCTTCAGGCCCACGAAGCCCAGCAGTTCGAAGGGCCCCATCGGCAGGCCCAGCTGCTTGATCGCGTCATCGATGTCGGTGAACGGGTTGCCGTGGCGCAGCGCCTGCATGCACGCCCCGTTGAAGCGCATCAGCAGTCGGTTGACGATGAAGGCGGGGGTGTCCTTGCACTGCACGCCCGACTTGCGAAGCTGCTTGGACAGCTCAAAGGCGGTGGCCAGGGCACGGTCACTCGCGGCTTCTGTCCGGACGATCTCCAGGAACGGCATGACCCGCACCGGATTGAAGAAGTGCAGGCCCACGACCCGCTCGGGACGATCCAGGTGCGCTGCCATCTCGGTGACCGACAGCGACGAGGTGTTGGACGCCAGGATCGCGTCGTCGTCGACCACCTGCTCGAGATCGGCGAAAATGCGCTGCTTGACGTCCATCCGCTCGACGACGGCCTCCAGCGCCAGGTCGGCCCCCTCCACCGGCTCGTAGCTGGTGGTGTAGGTCACCAGCGTCTTGAGGAACCTCTCCTTGCCCCGGCGGACCCGGCCGCGCTCGGCGGCCTGGTCCAGGTCGGCCTCGATGGTTTGGCGGGCTTGTTCGAGGACGGCCTCGTCGATGTCCTTCATCACGATCGGTACCTCGAGCCGCTGCAGGATGTACGACCCGAGCTGGGCACCCATCAGGCCCGACCCGACGATCGCGGCCTTGCGCACCGGGCGTGGCTCGGCGTCCGGGCGCCACGGCTGCTTCCTGATGCGCTGCTGGGTCAGCTCGAACGCGTACACCGCCGCCTGCGCCTGGCGCGCCGGGAGCAGTTCGGTGATGGCCTCCTCCTCCAGGCGGTAGCCCTCGTTGAAGTCCCCGCCGCGGGCGGCGAACTCGATCAGGTCGATGGCCAGGCCTGGGGCCCGGGTCGCGCCGTGCACCCGGTTCTCGACGTACTCACGGGCCTCCTGCAACGCGTCATCCAGCCCCTCGGTCGACGGGATCCGCTCGGCCAGTCGCCGCTCGCCGGTCACCAGCTCCTCGAGGGTCCGCAGCGACCGTTCGTAGAAGTCGACCGCCGGGATCACGTCGTCGGCCAGGCCCAGTTGGGCGGCCTGGGCCGCGTTCAACGTGCGGTTGTTGTCGAGGGCGTTGCGGACGATCACCTGCAGCGCGTTGGCGGGTCCCGCGATGCGCGGCGTCAGCTGCGTCCCGCCCCACGCCGGGAGGATCGACAGGAACACCTCGGGGAAGCCGATCGGGCCGGCGGCTTGCGACAGCGTGCGGTAGTCGCAGTGCAGGGCGATCTCCAAGCCACCACCCAGGCACACGCCGTTGATCGCCGCCAACGTCGGGTATGGCAGGTCCATCAGCCGGCGGAACAGCCCGTGACCGGTCCGCCCCGCCTCCCGTGCGAAGTCCTCGTCGGCGCCCTCGAACGCGGTGATGTCCGCCCCGGCTGCGAAGATGAACGGCTTGCCGGTCAGCATCAGGCCCTTGACGTCCGACTGCGACTCGATCGAATCCAGGGCATCCCGGAGCGACTCCAGCGCCCTCAGCCCGAACGTGTTGGGCTTGGTGTGGTCGGCTCCGTTGTCCATGGTGACCAGCGCCAGACGTCCGGCCTCCCGCGAGTCGTAGTAGCGGACCTTGAAGCGCGTGTAGACATCGTTGGCCATGTCGGGGTTCCTTCCGCGGTCTGGCCGGGTCGGCGTGCGTCCGACCGGCTGACTTGTTCGAGTTCCTACAGCCGCTCCCACAAGATCGAGCAGCCCATGCCCAACCCGACACACAGCGTCGTCACGCCGTAACGGGCGTCGGGGTTCTTCTCGAAGAACGTGGCCAGCTCGGCGGTCAGCCGCGCCCCGGACATCGCCAGTGGGTGGCCCAACGCGATCGCGCCGCCGTAGGGGTTGACCTTGGGCGTGTCCAGTGGCAGGCCGTAGTGGTCGAGGAACGCCACGCACTGCACCGCGAACGCCTCGTTCATGAACACCACGTCGATGTCGTCCATCGTGAGGTCGTTGCGCCCCAGGATCTGATCGGTCGCGGGGACGGGGCCGTACCCCATGGTCTCCGGCTCGACACCCACGAACACGTAGTCGACGAAGCGCATCCGCGGTGTGAGGCCCTTGGCCCGGGCGTACTCGGCGCTGGTGAGCAGGACACAGCCCGCCCCATCGTTGAGACCAGCGGCGTTCCCGGCTGTGACCCGTCCACCGACCCGGAACGGGGACGACAGCGTGGTCAGGTCGTTCACGGTGGTGCCCGGGCGGGGATGTTCGTCGTCGGCCACGACCCGCACACCGTCCTTGGACCACACCATCATGCGCGCCACGTGGCCGTCGAAGATCCCCTCGGCCTGGGCTTTGGCGGTCCGCTCCTGCGACTGAACCGCGTACTGGTCGGCGCGTTCGCGGGTGATCTGCGGGAGTTCGTCGTGCAGGTTCTCGGCGGTGTTGCCCATCACCAGCGCCGTCGGGTCCACCAGCTTCTCGGCGATGAACCGCGGGTTGGGATCCATATGGGCCCCCATCGGGTGGTGGCCCATGTGTTCGACCCCACCGGCGAGGACCACGTCCTGCGCCCCGACCCTGATCGCGTTGGCCGCGTTGCAGATCGCGGTCAGCGCCCCGGCGCACATCCGGTCGATGGCGTACCCGGGGACGGTCAGTGGGAGGCCGGCCAGCACGGCGACGGCCCGACCCATGGTCAGTCCCTGGTCGCCGACCTGCGCGGTCGCGGCCAGCGCCACGTCGTCGATGTCGCCGGGATCCACGGCCGGGTTGCGTTCCAGCAGGGCACGCACCGTGCGCACCGCCATGTCGTCCGCCCGAGTGTCGGCGTAATAGCCGTCCGGCTTGGCGCGGCCGATGGGCAGGCGGACTCCGTCGACGTAGACGGCGTCGCGGAGCGGACCGGAGCGGTCGCTCATGGGATCTCCTTGTTGCGCGGCAGTGGTCGCAAGACAATGGAACAAGGTCGGGCCGGGGCGACGCCAATCGGGCATCGCCCCGGTACCGCCCTCGCACCTCCCTTCGCCCGTGCCCGCACTCGCCTGACAGCCGTCGGCGCTTGTAGTTTCCCGGTGCCGGCAGCCAGGAGCGAACGTGGATTCCAGGGAGACTCTGTGGAAGGCGTTGGGGACCGTCGCGGCGATCGCGGCCGCTGCACTGGTCCGGAACGCGGCGACCGCCGCGTGGAAGCGCACCCGCAACGCCGACCCGCCGGCGAACCCCGCGTCTCCGTACACGCGGTGGAGCGAGGCGATCGCGTGGGCTGCGCTGACCGGGATGCTGGTCGGAATCGCCCGGATGCTGGCGTCGCGGGGCGCCGCGGAAGGTTGGCGCCGCGCCACCGGCGTCTACCCGCCGGGGCTGGATGAGGTCGCCTGACCCGGCGCCGGCTCGCTCGTGACGGCGCCGGGCGCTGCGGACAGCGGCGACGACGGTCAGCGGGTCCTGGGCCGGCCGATGCCCACCAGGTCGGAGCGGTGCACCGTGCGGTCGTTGATCCGGACGCGCTCGCCGCTGTAGGGCGCTTCCACGACCTTGCCGTCGCCGATGTAGAGCGCGACGTGGTGGATCGGGCTGCCGAAGAACATCAGGTCACCGGGTCGAAGGTCCGAGCGAGGCACGCGCGCCGTCACCTCGAACTGCATCCGTGAGCTGTGTGGCAGCGACACCCCCGCCTTGGCCCACGCCCACTTCGTCAGGCCGGAGCAGTCGTAGGCGTCAGGGCCTTCGGCTCCCCAGCGGTAGGGCTTGCCGACCTGCGACCGCGCCGCGTCGACGGCGGTCTGCGCCCCGTCGCCCGCCGAAGGTGGCGGCTGCGGAGGCTCGGAGGCGGCGGGCGGAGCGGAGGGGGTGGTGGCGCGCCTTGTCGTATCGGCGGCCCGGCGAGCCGCCTCACGAGTCTCCGCCTGGGCCCGCTGGCGTGCCTCGTGCGCAATCCGCTCGCGCTCCGCGCGTTCGCGGGCTTCACGCTCCGCCCGTTGCCGTGCGAGCCGTTCCTCCTCGGCGCGGACAGCCTCGACGTGGGCGCCCTCGGCCTCCGCGACCGCCTCGCGCAGCTGGTCCACCTCGGCCCGTTGCGTCGCGAGCAGGCTCTCCACGCGGTGGCGCTCCCCCGCCAGCGACCGTTCCGCCGCGGCGGCTTCGGCCCGGACCGTTTCCAGCCGCCCCAAGTGCCCCGCCCGGACGCGACGGTCGCCGCGGAGCGCGTCGACCACCGACAGCTGCGCCTGAGCGGCCGACCGCAGCAGCGTCAACCGGGCCTGGGCCTCCGCCGCGTCACCGGCGTCCAAGACGACCGCGATCTGGTGGGTGACGCCCTGCTGGTACAGACGCCGAGCGAACCCGTCCGCCAGATCCTGGCGCTGTTGCATACTGGTCTCGAGGTGCTGGATCTCGGCCACGACCTCCGCCATCTGGCGGCGCACCACGGTGAGCCGCTCGTTGGCTTCGTTGTAGGACTCGACCGCCAGCTCCGCCGCGCGGGCCAGCTCGTCGAGCCGGTGCTCCGCCCGACTGGCCGTGCGGCGGGTCTCCTCCAACCGCCCCTCGGTGTCCTGCACCCTCTGCGGGTCAGCGCCAGCCGGGGCGACCGAGCCGGACATCACCACCGCGGCGAGCGCGACCGCCACCACCGCGCATCGGTTGCCGCCCCGCGCCATTCCCCCACCATCCATCGGCGCCCCCGGGGAGACTAACGCGTCGGCGCTGGCACTCCGAAGCTTGGTGGACCGGTAGCCGAACAACGCGCGGTAGCCTCGGCCCCGCCAGTTGGGGTCCATCCAGTGGAGGTCGGTACTGACACAGGTCGTCCTCATCCTCGTGGTCCTGGCCCCGTCGGTGATCCTCCACGAGGTCTCCCACGGCGCCGTCGCGCTGGCCTTCGGCGACGACACCGCCAAGCGGGCGGGGCGGCTCACGCTCAACCCGGTCAAGCACATCGATCCGTTCGGGACGATCCTCCTTCCCCTCCTGCTGGCGGTCACCACCGGGGCCGCGTTCGGTTACGCGAAACCCGTGCCCGTCAACCCCGCGCGGATGCGACGCCCTCGCGACCACGGGCTCCTGGTCAGCCTGGCGGGACCGGCCGTGAACATCGTCCTGGCAGTGGGCGCGGCGCTGGGACTGCGTGCACTGGTCACCAACCCGGCACTGGCCGGGATACGTCAAGGTGATGCGCTGCTGCAGGCGCTGTTCGCGTTCGGCTGGATCAACGTGATCCTCGCCGCGTTCAACCTCATCCCCCTCCCGCCCCTGGACGGCTCAGCTGTGATCGAACGGATCCTGCCGAGACGCTGGTTGCCGGCGTGGACCCAGCTCCGGTCGTACTCGATGGGGTTGCTGCTGATCGTGGTGCTGCTGCTGCCGGGTGCGCTCAGTCGCGTCTTCGGCGTGGCGTTGGGCCTGTGGCAGCTGCTGCTGTAACACGCTCCCGGCGCACCGGCGGTAGCGTCCCCGCATGCCATCCCCGCGCCCCCGTCGCCGGCGCGCCGCCGTCGCCGTGTTGATCGCCGCCGCCGTGGTCACGGGCTGCCTGCCGGGGAGATCTTCTGACGGTGCGCCTGCCGGGACGTCGCAGCCGTCGCCGTCCGACACGACCTCCGCCACCAACGGGGAGCCGGCCGTGTCGCCGTCGGCGACGGCTGCGGCCGGGCACACGCCGGGCGGACCGCCACCGACCGCGGAGGAGGCGATCGCAGCCGATCCGCCGATCAGCACGCGACCATCCTGGCTCGGCACGCGGGTGCTGCCGCTCCGCGCGGATGGCTTCGGCCAGGTCCAACCGACGCCGCCTGAGCTCCGCGACCGCCGGTTGCCGCCACCGGTGGGAGTCCCGCGGGCCGGCACCGACCGCTTCGTGGCCACGGTCAGCGACGTGCCCGAGGAGGTCGTCGCGCGCTCCACGTGGTCGCGGCGATGTCCGGTCGCCGTGTCGGACCTGCGCTACGTCACGCTGTCGTTCTGGGGGTTCGACGGGCGGGCGTACCGCGGGGAGCTCCTGCTGCACGCGTCCGCAGCGGATCCCGTGGTCACCGTCTTCGAGCGGCTGTTCGAGGCCGGCTTCCCGATCGAAGAGATGCGCGTGGTGTCCCCAGAGGAGGTCGACGCGCTCCCCACCGGCGACGGCAACAACACCACGGCGTTCGTGTGCCGCTCCGTGCGCGGGGCGACCTCGTGGTCGGAGCACGCCTACGGCCTGGCGGTCGACATCAATCCGTTCCACAACCCGTACGTCAAGGGCGACCTGGTCCTGCCGGAACTCGCGTCCGCCTACACCGACCGAGGCTGGGAGCGGCCGGGGATGATCCTGGCCGGCGACGTTGTGACCGAGGCGTTCGCCGAGATCGGCTGGGGATGGGGCGGCGACTGGCGCGGAAGCGTGGACTGGATGCACTCCTCGCGCAGCGGTCGCTGAAGCGGCGGCAGGAGCGGTCAGATCTGCTGGTCGATCAGGGCGCTCAGCTGCTCCAGTGTCCGCTGGGTCAGGCTGCGGTCGTCCCAGCGTCCTGGCTGCATCTCCTCGCTCCAGGTGAGGTCCTCGTCGAAGTGGGCGTCGAGCACCTCCACCACGTCGCGGTCGAAGATCACGGCATCCACCTCGTCGTCTTCGGAGAACGACCGGCTGTTGAAGTTCGACGACCCCACGTTCGCTACGGCGCCGTCGATGGTCATCACCTTGGGGTGCAGCATGGTGCGCTGGTAGTTGTAGATCCCGACCCCGCAGTCCATCAGCTGCTGGTAGCCCTGCTCGCCGGCGATCTGCGCGACCCGCTTGTCGGCGTGGACACCCGGCAGGAGGATGTCGATCTCGATGCCCCGCTGGGCGGCCGAGCACAGCAGGTCGAGCATCACATCGTCCGGCGAGAGGTACGCCGTGGTGATGCGGATCCGTTCCTGCGCCAGCTGGATCAGGCTCCGTTTGAGCGTGGTGATGTTGCTCCAGCCGGCTTCGGCTTCCCCGCGGATCACCTGCACCACCGACTCGCCGGCCTGGGGCTGTTCGGGGAACCGGTCGCGTTCGTCGAAGATCGGGCCGTGGGTCTCGGCCCAGTTGTCCACGAACGCGGCGCGCAGACCGTCGACCGCCGGTCCACGGAACCGGAAGTGGGTGTCGCGCCACTCGCGGTGGTTGCGGGCGTCACCTTCCCACTCCTCGGCGATGCCGACACCGCCGGTGAAGGCGACCTCCTCGTCACAGATCAGCACCTTGCGGTGGGTGCGGTGGGTTGCCTCGGTGATCCGCTCCCAGCTGGTGGGTGGACGGAAGAAGCGGACGTCGGCGCCGGCGTCCTGCAGCATGTCGACCAGATGGTCGTCCATCAGGCGCGCCCCGAACGCGTCGAGCAGCGCCCGCACGCGGCAACCGGTCCTGGCGCGGTCCGCGAGCGTGTCCGCCATCTTCTGGGCTATGTTGCCCGTCCAGTAGACGAACGTGAGGATGTCCACGGTGTTGGTGGCGGCGCCGATCGCCTCAAGCATGGCGGGGAAGATCTCGTCGCCGTTGCGCAGCACCGCGACGTCGTTGCCCTCGGTGGCGGGCACGCCGAGGAGGCCCTCGAGGTGGCGCCGGCACCGGTGGGTGAACGTGGCCCGTTCATCGGCCATGCGTGCGAACTCCGGGCGCGTACCCGGCTGACCGTAGCCGGGTGCGTCGAGGGGCCGGTGGCGTCGGCCCGACCGGACGCCGCAGCGACGATGCGACATCCGAAGCGCCGCCGGGGAAAGTGGGGCAGCGTTGAGCGGTCGCAGGTGGGTGGCCCTCGCCGCCAGCGTGGCGCTGGCGGGGGCGGCCGTCCCGGCACATGGCGCGGAGCCGGCAGACGCGGTCCGCCGACGGCTGGAGGAGACACGTCGCGGGCTGGCGGATGCCGGCGGGCAGCTGTCCGACGCCGACCGCAACGTGCAGCAGGCGCGGGCCGCGCTCGCGCAGATCGACGAGGTCCTGGCGGTGGAGTCGGCCGAGCTCGGCCGCCTGGACACCGAACGGGCCGCCGCTGAGGCCGCCTACCGCCAAGCGTGGGAGCTCACCCAGCTCGCAACGGCGCAGCTGGCCGAGCGCGACCGCGAGCTGTCCGCGCTGGTCGATCACAGCGCGCTCGCCCGCCATCGGCTCGACGCACGTGCAGCCACCACCTTCAAACACGGGGCCCGGGCCTGGCCGAGCGCTCTGTACGGGTCGTTGCTCGGCGCGATCGACGGGCACGGCCTGGCGGTCGGGGTGCGCATCGTGGAACGCTCGTTGGCTGCTGACGGCGAGCTGCTGCGCTCGGCGCGGGGGGTGACGATCGAAGCGGCGCGTGCCCGGCGTGAGGTCGCGGCCCTGCGGGCCGCACGCCAGCGCGAGGAGGTCCGGGCCACCGAGGCGCGCGCCCGCGCCGACGCGCTCGCCAAGCGCCAAGCCCAGGTCACCGCGAAGGTCGGCCACGAGCGCGAACGCCGAGCGGAGATCGTGGCCTCGACCGAAGCGGACCGCGAGGCCAGCGCGGCCCTGGTCCGCCAGCTCGAGGCTGCCGCGGCACAGCTGTCCAAGGAGCTGCGCAGCGCCATCGACGTGCGCTGGCAGGACCTCGTGATCGACGGCCCCATGCCCGAGTGGGCGGACCGCCTTCCCACCCACGCCCGCAGGTGGGCCCCCGCGGTCGCACAGGCGGCGACGCAGGCGGGACTGGACCCGCGGCTGTTCGCGGCCGTGGTCTGGGCCGAATCCGCCTACCACCCTGGCGCCGTGTCACACGCTGGCGCGTTGGGTCTGGCGCAGTTGATGCCGACGACCGCCGCCCGGCTGGGTGTCGATCCTGGGCACCCGCTGCAGAACCTCGCCGGCGGGGCGCGGTACCTCGCCCAGCAGCACGCGTCGTTCGGATCCGTGGAGCTGGCCCTGGCGGCGTACAACGCCGGACCAGGTGCCGTGGTGTCCCACGGGGGCATCCCGCCATACGCCGAGACGCAGTACTACGTCCTGGCGGTGTTGCGCTACTACGAGCGCCTCATCGCCTGACCGCTCTCTGCAATCCCCACGGGCGCCCGCGGCGCGCGCGGCCGAAAGCGGCGACCTCCGTTACGGTAAGGGGCGGGTCGCGCGCCGCGGGGGGCCGCGACCCGCACTTCGGCTGTGGGCACCAGCGATAACGAGGAGCGTGAACGCGTGGATGACGTCGACATCCCCCAAGCTCGAGCCGAGATCGCGGAGCTGTTCGAGCGTGGCGCTCAGCGTGGCTACCTCCTCGCCTCGGAGCTGACCGAGCTGCACGACCCGCTGGTCGACGAAGGTGACCTCGTTGAGGAGCTGGCTCAGCAGGCCCGTGAGCTCGGGATGGTGGTCGTCGACGACCTCACCCAGGACGGTGACCATCCCACCCCCCGACCGTTGAGCGCCTCGACCGACTCGGTCCGCCAGTACCTCGACGGCATCGGGCGGACCGCCCTGCTCACAGCCGAGGAGGAGATCGACCTCTCCAAGCGCGACCACGCCGGTCGGGCAGCGCGGCACATGATGGAAGACGAGACGCTCACGCTCAGCGCACAGCGCAGGGCGACGCTGTGGAAGCTGGTGCGCGACGGCCAGCGGGCGCACGAACACATGATCCGTGCGAACCTGCGCCTGGTGGTCTCGGTGGCGCGCCGCTACCGGGGCCGGGGACTGAGCCTGCTGGGCCTGATCCAAGAGGGAAACCTCGGTCTGATCCGGGCCGTCGAGAAGTTCGACTACAAGAAGGGCTACAAGTTCTCGACGTACGCCACGTGGTGGATCCGTCAGGCCCTGACCCGCGGGACCGCCAACAAGGCCCGGGTCGTGCGCCTCCCCGTCCACGTGCACGAGATGGTCGGCAAGATCCGCCGCGTCGAGATGGACCTACTGCAGATCCACGGCCGTGAGCCCACCGACGAGGAGGTCGCCGACGAGCTCGGCCTCGAGCTCGAGCGACTGCGCGATATCCGCCAGGCGTCCAGCTCGATCGCGTCGCTGGACAAGCCGGTCGGGGAGGAGGGCGACACCACGATGGGTGAGCTCGTCCCCGACGAGGACGCCATCGACCCGGAAGCGGTCGCCGCCTTCAAGCTGGCCCGCGACGACGTCGCCGCGGCGCTGTCGTCGCTCGACGAGCGCGAGCGGGGCGTGCTGATGATGCGCTTCGGGCTGCTCGACGGGCGCACACGGACCTTGGAAGAGATCGGCGAGTTCTACGGCGTCACGCGCGAGCGGATCCGCCAGATCGAGAAGAAGACGCTGACGAAGCTCCGCCACCCTGCCCGCGCCGACAAGCTGCGGGGACTGGTGGAGGCTGCAGCGCGGACGCAGGGCCTGCCGTTCTAGGACCCCACCTGGTGGTGTGACGATCTGTTCCCGCAGCCGGGAACGACCCGGCACGTCGACGGGTCGCAGTGCGGTGGTGTGACGATCTGTTCCCGCAGCCGGGAACGACCCGGCACGTCGACGGGTCGCAGTGCGGTGGTGTGACGATCTGTTCCCGCAGCCGGGAACAACCCGGCATGTCGACGGGTCGCAGTTCAGTGGCGGATCCCACGCGCACGGTCCAGGCGTGAGGCGACCGCCCGGTACAGCGGCGCCGCAACGTGGCGCACCACCACGATCCCGCGGTACCAGCGCGGAACCGTGCGCTCGACCTTGCCGCGCACGAGCGCGTCGAACACCGCTTCGGCGACGTCGTCGGGCTCCCCGATCAGCGGACCCAGGCCTCGGCGCCTGAGCCCGGTCTGCGGGAAGCCCTCGGTCTCGATGAAACCGGGGTTGAGTTGACAGACGGTCACGCCCCGGGCAGCCCACGAGAACGCCAACGCTTCGGAGACGCCGACGACCCCGAACTTGCTGGCCGCGTACGCGGCCGGCCCGATGCCCAGCTTCCCGGCGACCGACGCGACGTTGATGACGCGGCTCGGGGCGGATGCGGCCAGCAGGTCGGCGAACGCCGCGAGACACCGGAAGGTGCCCAGCAGGTTCACGTCGAGGGTCTGCAACGCGTCGTCGAGGTCGTCGCGGTCCCAGAACTGCCCGCCCGCAACCCCGGCGTTGTTGATCAGTGCGTGGCAGGCACCGAACTCGTCGCGGACCCGCTCGGACAGCGCATCGACCGCGGCCACGTCGGTGATGTCGGCCGCGTGCGCCACCACGTTGGGTTCCTCGCCGGTGAGCTCGCGCAGCCGTTGCTCGCGTCGAGCGACGCCGACCACCGTCATGCCCGCCGACGCCAGCCGACGCGCGGTGGCGCGACCGATCCCGCTGGAGGCGCCGGTGACCACCGCAACCTTGCCGTGCGGATCCCAGGTCACGCCGTGCTCCTCAACCGATGCTGCGCTGTTGCTGCCACGCCATGTTCGGGCGTCGCCCGGCGGACGTCACCTTCCGTGTCGTCGACCCTGACATGGCAACCTCGACGGCCTGGACACAACCGACGTCGACGCTAGCGCAGCCCGATCTTGCGGGAACACGACGGCCAGGCACCCCAGCCCTGCCGGGACTGCAGCAGCTCACCGCGGTAGATCTGCTCCCACTTCGATTGCTGGTGCGGGTAGCCGGTCCCCCCGACGGCGCGCCACGACGACAGCGCGAACTGCAGACCCCCGTAGTAGCCGTTGCCGGTGTTGATCGCCCAGTTCCCGCCGGATTCGCAGCGTGCCAACGACTCCCAGGTCGAAATGGGATGGTGGTAGGTGTAACGGCAGTCCGGCGACGAGTTCGGCGCGCAACTGGGTTCGGGGGCCGGCGGTGGCGGTGGCGGCGGCGTGGGCCGCGGAGCCCCGGCCAGTGCCGCCTCGAGCTCCTGGTGGACGAACCCGCTGACCGCCACCGGTCCCCCGACCAGGACGCCGCCTTCGAAGTCCGTCCCGTCGCTGCGCAGGAACGCATCGACGCCGTCCGCCAGCTGCCCGCCGGGCACCAGGACGAGCGGAGCGGACCGGCGAGCCGCCAGCGCCCCGGCGCCCAGCGCGTCCGGGAAGTTCTCCCCGGAGGCGAACACGACCTGTTGGCCGTCGAGCGTGCCGGCACCGCCGCCTCCGTCGAGGGCGGCTTGGGCGACCCGTACGGAGGTCGCGAACCGGTCGCTGCCGGCGGCCCGTTCGACCGGGATGTCCATCCCGGCGATCTGCTGGACGACCGCGTCGCTGACCGCCCCCGGCCCGCCGAGGACCATCACGCGGTCGGGTGCCAGCTGCTGCAGCGCGTCGCGGGTGGCGTCGGGCAGGTGATCGTCGGCAGCCAACAGGGTCGGCGCCGGGGAGTTGAGCCCCGCCAGCGACGCTGCTGACAGCGCGTCCGGCCAGGCGTCACGGCCGTCGGCGCGGCTGCCCACCGCGACCGCCACGAGCGGGACGTCCCCACCGGCGTTGACCTGCCCGGCCACGACCGCGGCGGTGTGGTACCGGGTCGGCCCCGAGGCGCGTTGCACCGCGTACCCGGCGGCCCGCAGGTGCTGCTCGACCGCGGGCGTCACTGCCTTGCCGCCCCCGAGGATGGTGACGTCGGTGGTGCCCAGTGACCGCAGCGCCTCCCACACGGGCACGGGCACGTGGTCGGGTGGCGTGAGCAGGACCGGCCCCTGGCGTCGGGCCGCCAGCGCTGCTCCCGCGATCGCGTCGGGGTAGTCGGAGGCTGTGGCCAGCAGCACGTGTGGGGCGTGGCCCCACGCCTGCGTGGCGACCGCGACCGCCGTCGACACGCGGTCGCGGTCGTGGACGCGCTGGACGCCGGACGCGGCGTGCGCAGGCTCCGCCCCCACGAGTTGCGTGACGGCGAGCGAGACCGCGACGAACACGGCCGGGAGCGCGCGGAGAAGCCGCAGTCGTCGAGGAGACACAGAAGACGGCATGGAGGATCTCTCGTTCGGGGAGGGGGAAGAGGGCGACGGCCGCGTCGAACGCGAGCGCTTCACATCGCGGCTCACGTGTCGGCAGCGCCGTGCCGATGGTGGAGCCCCAACCCCAGATGCGCTAACAAGAGTGCGCAGAGCGCATGCTGCAGTTAGCTCACCGGACGCTCACGTGCCCAACCGACCACGCGTTGGCGCCACGAGGTCACGGCGCCGTGATGCAGCACGTCGCCCTCCGCGCCAAAGACCTGGCCGGGCAGGACAGCCCGCGAGCCCGGCCGGACGACGCGGCACGTACCACACACCCGGTTCGCACCGTTGCCACGGGCGCAGCTACCGAACCCGACCAGGTTGGCCGATGCTGGTGGTGACGAGGCGACCGACCACGTAGGGCGTGACATGGCAGCGACGCAGTCCCATGAGCACCAGGCTCTGCTCGCCGTCAAGCTCGCGCTCGGGGTCGCCACCCCGCGCGACATCGAGCAGCTCCGCGAGCTGCACGCCGGCGACCACGACCAGCGGGCCGCCTGACCGCGTCGGGGGGGACCGGAGCGAAGACGGTCCTACGGGGTCGCAGGGCGGCCGGCTCACGCCGGCGGGCCGACGATCGACTGCTGCTTGCCGTTACTTCTTGGACGACTCGAAGTACGGGCTGTCCCCGGCGGCGTGGTCGGTGACGTCCACGATGTTGCGGATCTCGGGGACGGCATCGCGGATCGCCACCTCGATCCCCTGGGTCAGCGTCACCTTGGCCATCCCGCAACCTTGGCACCCGCCCGACAGGCGTAGGTAGGCGGTGTCGTCCTCGACGCCGACAAGTTCGGCATGGCCGCCGTGCGCGGCGATGCTCGGGTTGACCACCCCTTCGAGGATCTGCGCCACGCGCTCCGCGAGCGGGCCGCTGAGGTCGCCGACCTGGCCACGCATCTGCGGGCTCTCGGGCTTGTTGGGGTTGGTGACGACCACGGCGCCGTAGACGGGGTCACCTTCCACGGCGACCGTTGCGCCGCGGAGCTTGTCGACGTCGTCCTCGGGGATGACGATCGACAGGTCATCGTGGTGCTGCACGACGTCGCTGGGCTCGGCCAGCTCCAGCCGATCGATCCGGATCTCGTGGTCGTAGCCGCGTGGACCGAACCCGCTGACGGACACCCAGAGCGCCATCGCCTCGGGCTGGGGTTCCTGCGCCCGCACCCGCAGGATCTTCTCCTTGGCGTTGGGCGTGATCTGCACGATCGGTTCGGTTGTCATGGGACTGTCGGTCATGGATGCCCTCCGCGCGGGCCGACATCGCCTGGGCGGGACCGCGCACGTCACGTACGGTACCGCCGTGCGCCGCATCCTTCTGCTCCTGCCCTCGTCCACGTACCGCGCCGGGGATTTCCTCGATGCCGCCACGCGCCTGGGGGTCGAGGTGGTGATCGCATCGGAGGAGCGTCAGGCCATGGCCGATCGGATGGGCGATCGGGCGCTGAGGGTCGATCTGGGCGACCCTGACCGGGCGGCACGCGCGATCGTCACGCACGCACGCAGCAACCGGATCGACGCTGTCATCGCGGTCGACGACCAGGGGGTTGTGGCCGGAGCGCAGGCCGCCGCCGCGCTCGGGATCCCCCACAACCCGCCGGATGCGGTCGCCCGCACCCGGGACAAGGTCGCGCTGCGTCGCGCGCTGGCTGGGCGGGTGCGCCAGCCCGACTTCCGCGTCGCCGCATCAGGCGACGACGTCGCCGCGCTCGCCCGCACGGTGGGCCTTCCGTGCGTGGTCAAACCGGTGTCGTTGTCAGCCAGCCGCGGGGTGATCCGCGCCGACACCCCGGAGGATGCCGCGATCGCTGCGGCACGGATCCGGCGGCTGCTGGGATGCGCTGACGCCGATGCAGAGGGTCCGTTGCTGGTCGAACGCTTCGTTCCCGGCCAGGAGGTGGCCGTCGAAGGGCTGCTGCGCGGCGGCCACCTCGAGGTGCTGGCGGTCTTCGACAAGCCTGACCCGCTCGACGGGCCCTACTTCGAGGAGACCCTGTACGTCACGCCGTCGAGCAAGCCAGCGGACGTCGTGGCCGAGATCGAGCGTGTCACCGCCGACGCAATGACCGCGGTCGGCTTGCGCGAAGGCCCCGTCCACGCGGAGCTACGGGTCGGGCCGGACGGGGTCGCGACGTTCCTGGAGGTGGCCGCGCGTTCCATCGGTGGGCTGTGCGCCCGTGCGTTGCGGTTCGGGTTGGGCGTTCAGCTCGAGGAGCTGATCCTGCGTCACGCGCTCGATCTGCCGCTGGACACGCTGCGACGTGAGCCGGACGCGTCCGGGGTGATGATGCTGCCCATCCCCCACGCGGGCGTGCTCCGGGCCGTCCAAGGCCAGGACGCTGCCCGTTCGGTCCCTGGCATCGTCGGCCTCGAGATCACCGTCCCGACCGGGCGTGCGGTGGCGCCGCTGCCGGAAGGCGACCGCTACCTGGGCTTCCTGTTCGCCCGTGGCCAGACTCCCGCGGACGTCGAGCGCTCGTTGCGCGAGGCGCACCGCCAGCTCGACGTGGTCATCGCCGCGCCGGCCGATCAACGCACCGCTTGACGGCGCCGCCGCGACGTGAGCCTGACCCCGGATCCCGCCAGGGATCACCCGCCACCGGGGCGGCCGGGCCCGGCCCGGCGCCGGGTGCTGCAGACCGCGCACGGCACCCGAGTCGAACCTTTCGGTGTGGTCGAGTGGGGGTTGCTCGCCGGGATCGCCGCGATCTGGGGCTCGTCGTTCCTGTTCATCGCCATCGGGCTCGAAGCGTTCGCCCCCGGGGTCGTGGCACTGGCTCGCCTCACCCTGGGGGTGGTCGCACTCGCGCTGGTCCCCCGTGCCAGGAGCAGCGTCCACCGCGACGACTGGCCGCGGGTCGCGGTGCTGGGGCTGGTGTGGATGGCCGCCCCGCTGCTGCTGTTCCCCATCGCCCAGCAGTGGGTCGACTCGTCGGTGGCCGGGATGATCAACGGGGCGGTGCCGCTGTGGAGCGCGCTGATCGCGACGCTGCTGCTGCGGTCCCTGCCCCGACCGACCCAGGTCGTCGGCCTCGCGCTGGGGTTCATCGGCGTGGTGGCGATCATGTGGCCCAACGCGTCGGGGGCGGACGCGTCACTGCTGGGCGTGGCGCTGCTGCTGGTCGCGGTGGCGCTGTACGGCCTGGCCACCAACCTCGCCGTCCCGCTGCAGCAACGCTACGGCAGCGCTCCCGTGCTGCTCCGCGCCCAGCTCGTGGCGCTGGTGGTGATCGCCCCGGTGGGTGCCGCGTCGGTGCCGACCTCGACCTGGGAGTGGACCAGCGCCGTGGCCATGCTTCCCCTGGGGGTGCTGGGCACGGGTCTGGCGTTCGTGGGGATGACCACCCTGGTGGGGCGGGTGGGTGCAGCACGCGGGTCGGTGGCGATCTACTTCATCCCCGTCGTCGCGATCGTGCTGGGCGTGACGGTGCGCGGCGAGGCGGTCCACCCGCTGGCGCTGGTCGGGACGGCGCTGGTCCTGGTCGGGGCGGGGCTGACCAGCCGTCGCGAACGCGAACGTCGTCGAACCGACGTCGGGTCGACGGTTGCGGTGGGCGCCGACGTCCCGACCGACGTCAACCACCCGTGAGGCGCTGGTAGAGGTCGGCCGTCCGCTCGGCGACCACGTCCCACGTGAAGCGGTCCAGCACCCGTCGGCGGCCTGCTCGACCCATGCGGGCGGCGCGGGAGGGGTCGGCCAGGAGCTCGTCGATGCGGGTGGCCAGGTCCCGGGCGAACCGCTCGGCGTCGGCTGGCTCCGACGTGGGGTCACCGGGCTCGAACGGGACCAGCAGGCCGGTGTCGCCCTCGACCACGATCTCGGGGATCCCGCCGGTTGCGGTCGCCACGACCGGGGCTCCACACGCCATCGCCTCGAGGTTGACCAGCCCGAACGGTTCGTACACCGATGGGCAGACGAACACCGTGGCGTGGGACAGCACCGCGACGACGTCGGCGCGGGGCAGCATCGCCTCCTCCCACACGACCCCGCCCCGCCCCGCACGGAGCCGTTCGACCCGAGCGCGGACCTCGGCCGCGATCTCAGGCGTGTCGGGCTCGCCGGCCAACAGCACCAGCTGCGCGGGGTGCACGAGGAGCTCGACAGCGCGGAGCAGGTGCGGCAGGCCCTTCTGGCGGGTGATGCGGCCGACGAACACCACCGACGGCTGGTCGGGGTCAATGCCCAGACGGCGTAGCACGTGGCGGTCGGGTGCGGGCCGGTACACGTCCGGGTCGACGCCGTTGTGGATCACCTGGACCCGGTCGGGAGCGATCTGCGGGTAACAGGCGACCACGTCGGCGCGCATGCCCTCGGACACCGCGATCACCGCGTCGGCATCCTCCAGCCCGGTGCGTTCGCAGAAGCTGGACAGCGCGTAGCCGCCGCCGAGCTGCTCGGCCTTCCACGGGCGCAACGGCTCGAGGCTGTGGACGGTCGCCACGTGCGGGACCTCGTAGAGCAGCTTGGCCAGGTGCCCGGCGAAGTTCGCGTACCAGGTGTGGGTGTGGACCAGGTCGGCGCCGGCCACGCCGGCGGCCATCACCAGATCCACCGACATGGTGCGCAGGGCGGCCAGGTGGCGTGCGTCGCCCTCCAACTCCTCCCACGGCTGGTACGCCGCGGCCACCAGCGGGTCGCTTCGGGGGGGCCCGAAGCAGTGCACCGCGACGTCGACGTGCTGGGCAAGTGCGGTGGCGAGGTGCTCGACGTGCACGCCGGCGCCGCCGTACACCTCCGGCGGGTACTCGCGGGTGACGATCGCGGCCTTCACGGGCAGACGGCGCCCGCCGCTGCAGGCACGCGCTGCCCCTTGCCGATCACCACGACGCCGCCGTCGGAGACGGTGAAGCGCTCGCGGTCGAGGTCCGGGTCCACCCCGATGCGGGCACCTTCTGCGATGACCACGTTCTTGTCGACGATGGCGTTGCGGACGACGGCGTTGCGGCCGACCACGACGTCCTGCATCAGCACGGACCCTTCCACCTGGGCGTGCGACTCCACCAACACCCCCGGGGACAGCACCGACCGCCGCACCGTCCCGCCCGAGACGATCACACCGCCGCTGACCATCGAGTTGAGCGCCTGTCCCCGGCGCCCGTCGTCGTCGAAGATGAACTTGGTGGGCGGGAGCGACCCCGGCCAGGTGTGGATCGGCCAGTCGCGGTTGTACAGGTTGAAGATCGGGTGCACCGAGACGAGGTCCATGTGTGCCGCGTAGTAGGCGTCGAGGGTCCCCACGTCCCGCCAGTAGCCGCGGTCACGCTCGGTGGCTCCCGGCACGTCGTTGCTGGCGAAGTCGTACACGTGCGCCTGATCTGCTGCGGTCAGCATGGTGATGACGTCGCGGCCCACATCGTGGTCGCTGTCCTCACGCTGGGCATCGCGGGTCACCGCATCGACCAGCACCTCGGTGGCGAACACGTAGTTGCCCATCGAGGCGAACACCTGGTCGGGTGCGTCCGGCAGGCCCTGCGCGGTGGACGGCTTCTCGTGGAAGGCCGCCAGCCTGGTGCCCTCCCCCGGCTGCACCACCCCGAACCGGGACGCCTCCTCGCGCGGGGCGCGGATCGCAGCGACCGTCACCCCCGCCCCGGTGGCGACGTGCTGCTCGACCATCTGGCGCGGGTCCATCCGGTAGACGTGGTCGGCGCTGAACACGATCACGTGATCGGGACGCTCGTCGCGAACGATGTTGAGGTTCTGGTAGATCGCGTCCGCCGACCCGGCGAACCACCGCGCACCGTGGCGCATCTGCGCGGGCACCGGCGTGACGTAGTTGCCCAGCAGCGGTGACAGCCGCCAGGTGGTGGAGATGTGCCGATCGAGGCTGTGGCTCTTGTACTGGGTCAACACGACCAGGCGCAGGTAGCCGCCGTTGACGAGGTTCGACAGGGCGAAGTCGACCAACCGGTAGGTCCCGGCGAAGGGCACGGCCGGCTTGGCCCGGTCGGCCGTGAGCGGCATCAGCCGCTTGCCCGCCCCGCCGGCGAGCACGATCCCGATCACGTGGCGGTCGGCCACGAGCTCCTCCTCACAATAGGCGCAGTTCCGCGATCGGCGCGCGGCCCAGGAAGCCGGTCTCAGCCGTGTGGTACCAGGCGAGGTCGTCCTCACCCTCCAACCAGCACAGCAGCACCATGCCCTGGACCGCCCGGGCCGGGAAGTCCAGGAGCGCCGGGGCGATGCCTTTGACCTGCACGCCGTGCTCGGCGAACCACGCCAGCTCCTCGTGGACACGGGCGTCCAAGGCCTTCAGCTCCGGCACCCCGCCAGCAGCCGGACGGTCGTCGCGCAGCGCCCGCTCGAGCTGGCGAGCCTCGGCCGTGAGAGCCGCCACCGTCCTGATCCGCGCCCGCGCCTCGGGCAGGACAGCCCGGGCTTCTTCGAGGGTGAAGGTCCGCTCCATGCGGGCCAGTATGGCCGGTCCGTGTTGCGGCGGCAGCGGCCGCGAGGAGACGGCAAGGCCGCCCCCTCGCGGTCCCCCCGTTGGCTGCGACGTCGCAGATAGCGCCCCGCGGAGCGTGCGGTAGACCGTACAACCGGCCAGTCCAGCGAACCATGTCTCGACGGCCGGCCGTTCGTCGGCGTCACCGGGGATGGTTAGCCTCGGTGGCGTGCGTGTCCTGATCGTGTCCACCTACGAGCTCGGTCACCAGCCGCTGCACGCGGCGGTCCCTGCCGCGGTCCTCCGCGACGCTGGCCACGAGGTCCGCTGCCTCGATCTGTCCGTCCAGCGGTGGGACCCGGCCCTGATCGATTGGGCCGGTGCGGTCTGCTTCTCGACCCCGATGCACACCGCGATGCGTCTGGCCGTGACCGCGGCCACCGTCATTCGTCGCGAGCGCCCCACCCTCCCGATCTGCTTCTACGGTCTGTACGCCCCGGTGAGCCGTGACCACACCGTCGGTCGCGTCACCGACCGGGTGATCGCCGGCGACTACGTCGGGGCGCTAGTCGCGTGGGTCGCAGACCTCGCTGGCGACGTCGACGTGGCAGACCCTGTGACCATCCAGCTCGGCCGCGGCCGGGTGAAGCCACCGCTGCCTGCCCGCGACCTCCTTCCGCCGCTCGACTCCTACGCCCATCTCGCGTTCGGCGGCCACGAACGCCGGGTCGGGGCGGTCCAGGCGACCGTGGGTTGCAAGCACCGGTGCCGGCACTGTCCCGTCCCGACCGTCTACGGCGGACGCTTCCGGGCGGTGGACACCGCCGCCGTCCTGGACGACATCGCCCAGCTGGTCGAACTCGGCGCCGGGCACATCACGTTCGCCGACCCCGACTTCCTCAACGGCCCCACCCACGCGCTCCGCGTGGTGCGCGCCATGCACGAGCGTTGGCCGCAGCTCACCTTCGACTGCACCACCAAGGTCGACCACATCGTCGAGCACCCGCAAGCGTGGCCGGTGCTGGCGCAGTCGGGCTGCCTGTTCGTCGTGTCGGCCCTGGAGACGACCAACGACACGATCCTCGCCCGGCTCGACAAGGGCCACACCACCGCCCAGGCGCGTCAGGCGATCGCGTTGCTGCGCTCGTACGGGATCGAACTGCGGCCCTCCTGGCTGCCGTTCACGCCGTGGACGACGCTGGGAGACGTCCACGACGTCGTGACGTTCGTCGCCGACCACGACCTGGTCGGCAACGTCGACCCGGTCATGTACACGATCCGGCTCCTGCTCCCGCAAGGGTCGCTGCTCGTCGACCATCCCGACCTCGCCCCGCACCTGGGCGACTACGACGCCGAGAGGCTGACGTACCGGTGGACCGCCGCGGATCCGCAGGTCGATGCGCTGCAGGCCGAACTCGCACAGCTGGTGGCCGAGCGCACCGCCCACGGGGCGAGCGCCGAGCGGATCTTCCTCGACGTCGACGCGGCCGTGTCGGCAGCCGCGGGGGTCACCGCCGGGCGCCCGCAGATCCTCACCGGCTCGGTGCAGGGGCGCCCCAGGTTGACCGAGCCGTGGTTCTGCTGAGCGGAGCCCACCGAGCAGATGGCCGGTCCGGTCATCGCCGATGCGACACCCGATCGGAGCTGAACGCCACGTCGTCGTTGGCCGTGGCCTACACGCGGTCCAGGACCGCGACGACGTCGTCGGGGAGATCCACGGAGGCTGCGGCGACGTTCTCCTCGAGATGCTCCAGCGACGAGGTCCCCGGGATCGGCAGCATCACGGGAGAACGGGCCAGCAGCCACGCCAACGCCACCTGCGCGGGCGTGATGGCGTCGCGGGCAGCCAACCCCGCCAGGGGGCCGTCGTCGCTGGCCAGCTGGGCTGAACCCAGCGGGAAGTACGGGATGAAAGCCAGACCCTGTTCTGTGCAGGCCTCGAGCACGTCCTCGTGCTGGCGGGCAGCGAGGTTGTAGCGGTTCTGCACCGACACCACGTCGACGATCCTCCGGGCGGCTGCCAGCTGGTCGGCAGCCACGTTGGACAGCCCGACGTGGCGGACCTTCCCGGCGTCCTGGAGGTTCTTCAGCGCCCCGACGGACTCTTCGTACGGCACGGCGGGGTCGGGCGCGTGCAGCTGGTAGACGTCGATCGCCTCGACGCGTAGCCGTTGCAGGCTCCCGTCGCAGGCGGCCTTGAGGTGGTCGGGGCGGGCGTTGCGCGGCCACTGTCCGGGCCCGGGGCGCTCCAGCCCACCCTTGGTGGCGATGATGAGGTCGTCGGGGTAGGGGTGCAGCGCCTGGGCGATCAACGTCTCGTTGACGTGGGGGCCGTACGAGTCGGCCGTGTCGATGAAGTTGACACCGAGCTCGACCGCTCGGCGCAGCACCGCCCGGGCGGCGTCGACGTCGTCGGGCTCTCCCCACACCCCCGGGCCGGTGAGGCGCATCGCCCCGAACCCCAGTCGGCGCACCTCGAGGTCGCCGAGGACCACCGTGCCGGCGGTCGTGTCGTCCAGGGTGGCCACGCTCATCGGCGATCCCGTTCGTCGATCCCGGGTCACGCTACGGTCGCGGCCGCCCGTCCCGCAGGACGCACTCGTCCACCCGTCCGCCCCGTCCGACCGGCACGCCCGCGCCTGCGGCCGGCGACGGCCACCCGCGGCTCGTCCCAGCTTCGGTGTCCGGATGCGCCGGCCAGGCGCGCAGGCGTGGTTTCATGGCTTGCTCCTCGCAGGCCACCCACGGAGGGGCGCATGCGGGTCAGGCACCTGCGGCTGTCCTACCCGCTGGATCTGGCGGGCACGCTCGCGCCGCTGCGCACGGGAGCGGCGGACCCCACCGTCCGGCTCGCCCGCCGGGAGGCGTGGCGGGCGGTGCGGACTCCCGACGGTGCAGGGACCCTTCACCTGGCGTCCATGCCTCCCACGGTGGTCGCCACGGCCTGGGGTCCCGGCGCCGCGTGGCTCCTCGACACCGCCCCGGACGTGCTCGGCGCGGGCGACCACCCGGAGGGCTTCCGCCCCACCCACCCGCTGCTGGAGCGCCTGCACCGCCGCCACCGCGGTTTGCGGCTGTGCCGCTCCCGCTGCGTGGTCGATGCGCTGCAGCGTGCGGTGGTCGAGCAGAAGGTCACGTCGGTCGAGGCCAAGCGGGCGTGGGGACGGATCGTGGTCGGGTTCGGGGAGCCGGCACCGGGACCCGGTGGTCTGCTGCTCCCGCCGGCCCCGGACGTGCTGGCCCAACAGCCCTACTTCCGCTTCCACCCGCTGGGGTTGGAGCGCCGCCGGGCCGAGACGCTGCGTCGCGTCTGCGTTCACGCCGCCCGGCTCGAAGACGTTTCGACGCTGGACCCCGGCGAGGCGACCCGCCGGCTGTTGGCCGTGAACGGGGTCGGCCCCTGGACCGCGGCGCTGGTCGTTCGGACCGCGCTCGGCGACGCCGATGCCGTGGAGGTCGGTGACTACCACATCCCCAACCTGGTGGCGTGGAACCTGGCCGGCGAGCCACGTGCCGACGACGCACGGATGCTCGAGCTGCTCGAGCCCTACCGCGGCCACCGCGGCCGGGCCGTGCGCCTGCTGTGCCTCAGCGGGCGGTGGGCACCCCGGTTCGGGCCCCGCCAGCCCCTGCGCCGGCTCGAGGCGATCTGAGCCGCGTCGCCGGCATCGGGGGCGGCGAGCCCCGGCACGCTGCCTGCGCCAGCGTCGCCGGCAACGGGGGCGGCGAGCCCCGGCACGCTGCCTGCGCCAGCGTCGCCGGCCAGGAGTCTCCGCTGACGAGTGGTCACAGTGCTGCCACCAGCACGGCGAGGGCGACGAGCTCGGCGACGATCCCGGCGAGACCCACGGCATCGCCACAGGCGAAACCGTACCTGTGCCGCCACCACGCGGCGAGCGCCACCGCGGTGGTCACCGCGGTCGCCGCGGCCACGCCGCCCACGATCACCGCACGGGTCAGCGGGACGCCCGCTGCGCGCGCCGCCGCCGCGGCGATCACCGTGGCCGACCCGACCGCGACCCACCGCACCGTCGCGGTCGCGGTCGGTGCCAGGTCGCTGCTCAGCGATCCGGCTGCGGCGGGCAGCCGCCCCAGCGTCCACACCATCGCGAGCCGCCCGGCGGTGGGGACCGCGACCAGCGCGACCGGCACGGTCGTTGCCAGGAGCGCGAACCGGGCCAGCAGCACGGTGCCGACGCCGGCGGCGCCGACCGCCCCCACCCGCGGATCGCGGATCACGTCGCGGGCGGCGTCGCCGCGCCGACCCGATGCCCACGCGTCGGTGACGTCCCCGACGGCATCCAGGTGCAGCCCCCCGGTCACGATCAGGTCGGCCACCAGCACCGCCGCGGCGCCCACTGCCGCCCCGCCCAGCCCCCGTCCCGCCACGGCCGCCGCCCACCAGGCCAGGCCGACCACGGCTCCCGCGGCGGGGAACGCCGCCAGCGTCCGGCGGCCGGGACCGACCGCGCCCCGCACCGGCAGGACGGTCAGGAACGCCAGCGCGGCCCTCACAGGGCCACGTCCTGTGGTTGGCTGAGGAGCGCCAGCGCGGCCCTCACGCGAGCTGGTCCTGCAGCTCGGCGAGGGTCGCGACGTCGTGCAGCAGCCGGGCGGCGGACTGCACCAGCGGGACCGCCAGCAGCGCCCCCGTCCCCTCCCCCAGCCGCATCCCCAGGTCCAGGAGCGGGACCAGATCCAGGTGCGCCAGCCCGATCGCGGCGCCGGGCTCGACCGAGCGGTGACCGGCGACGACGTAGTCGGCCACCGCCGGGTTGAGCGCGACCGCCACCAGCGCGGCGCCGACGGTGGAGATCCCGTCCAGGATCACGGGGACGGCCTCGGCCGCCGCGGTGAGCACCACCCCGACGAGGGCGGCGTGCTCGAGACCGCCCAGCGACGCCAGGACAGCCAGCGGGTCGCGGTCGTCGCCGTGGCGCTCCAGAGCGCCGCGGACAACCGCCTGCTTGCGCGCCAGCGTCGCCGCGTCGATGCCCGATCCGCGGCCGGTGACCTGCTCGGGGTCGGAGCCGGTGAGCGCGGCGACCAGACACGCCGCCGGGGTGGTGTTGGCGATGCCCATGTCGCCGGTGAGCAGCAGGTCCGCCCCGGCGGCGAGCAGCTCCTCGGCCACCCCTGCCCCGGCCAGGACCGCCCGGGCCGCGTCGTCGCAGCTCATGGCCGGGCCGTCGAGCAGGTCGGCGGTGCCGTCACGGACGCGGGCGGCGCGGAGCAGAGGATGGGAGGCGACCGGCCCCGCCACGCCCACGTCCAGGACGGTGACGCGTGCCCCGATCGTCGCCGCCAGGGCGTTCGCGGCGGCTCTGCCCTGGCAGAACGCCGCGACCATCTGGCGGGTCACGTCCCGCGGCCAGGGCGTCACACCCTGGGCGTGCACGCCGTGGTCGCCGACGGCGATGACCAGGGCGGGGTCGGTGGGTACCGGCGGGGGGCAGGCCCCGGCGATCGCAGCGAGCTGGCCGCCGAGGCGCTCGAGGTCGCCCAGGCTCCCGGGGGGTTTGGCCAGCGCGGCGTGGCGCGCGCCGGCGGCCTGCCCCGCGGCCGGGTCGCCGGCGCGGGCCTCGGCGGCGAGCTCGCGGACCCGGTCGGTCACCGTCACGAGCGGCTGGCTGACGGGCGGGCGGCCACCGCGTCGCTCAGCGCGGTGACCAGCCGATCGGTCGTGGCGCGGTCCCGCACGGCGATGCGGACATGGTCGGGGCCCAGACCCGGGAAGGTGTCGCCGCGGCGGACCGCCAGGCCCCGGTCGAGGAGGCGCCGGCGCAGGTCGGGGTGGCCGGGGGCGTGCACCAGGACGAAGTTGGCGGCCGAGGGCCACACGGTCAGGCCGGGCACCGACCGCAGGGCAGCGAGCAGGTGGTCGCGTTCTGCGGCCACGGCGCGGGCGCGTCCGCGGCGGTGCTCGTCCGCCTCGACGCAGGCCACGACCGCCTCCAGCGCGAGGGCGTTCACCGGCCAGGGCTGGCGGTGGGCGGCCAGCTGCGCCACCAACTCCGCATCGGCGACCAGGTACCCGACGCGGAGCCCGGCCAGGCCCCACAGCTTGGTCAGGCTGCGCACCGCCACGACGCCGGGCAGGTCACGACGGTCGGCGACCCCGGCGGCGTCGTCGAGCAGCTCGGCGAAGGCCTCGTCGACCACCAGGATCCGCCCCGGCCGGGCCAGCGCCTCGACCGTCGCGACCGGATCCACCACGCCGGTGGGGTTGTCGGGGCGGCCCACCACCACCAGGTCGGCGTCGGCCGGGACGGTGGCCGGGTCCAGCGCCCAGCCCGCGGCCGGGTCGCGCTGGACCCGGACCACCGGGTGGCCGCAGGCGCGGAGTGCCGCCTCGGGTTCGGTGAACGACGGGTGGACGCAGGCGGCGAGCCGAGGGCGGAGAGCCGCCGCCAGGAGCCAGATCGCCTCGGCGGCGCCGTCCAGCACCAGGCACTCCTCGAGTGGGCGGTGGTGGCGTGCCGCGGCGGCGGCGCGGGCTTGCGTGTCGTCGGGATAGGCGTCGGCGCGGTCCAGGGCGGCTTCCAGGCGGTCGCGGAGCCAGCGGGGCGGGCCGGGCACCACGTTCACGGCCAGGTCGACCGTCCCGGCCGGGACCTGCCGGTCGCCGTGCTCGCGCAAGCGCCCCGCCATGTCGTCCGGTGGTGGGCGCCGCCCCGCCACCACCACGCCGCGATCAGCCTCCCGTTGCATCACGGCGCCCGGCGGGCCGCTGCGGGTCGGTGGGTCGAGCGCGGCGGGCAGGCGGTCGGCGACCTCCACGGCCCGCCCGGCGACGGCAAGGACTACACGGTCGGCGCCGGCCGACAGCCGCTGCCCCGCGTCGCCGTGCAGGTCGAGGTAGCGGCGGGTCGCGGCGTCGGTGGGTGTGGGGCCCCAGCCGGGCTGGCCGGCGACGACCAGGGTGGTGCCGGGGCGCGCGCCGGCCGTGTCCCAGAAGCCGGTGAGCTCGGCGAGGACCGTGTCGCGGGCCGCTCGTCCCGCGGCGCCCAGCGGGGCGACCGCCGCTTCCGTCCACAGCCCCGCCTCCCCCATCCGTCGCGTCAGCCAGGTGTCGAGCGCGTCGACCAGGACGGTGTCGTCGGGCGCGCTCGACATGACGGCGGCGGCCAGGTCGGCGGTCTCGAGCGTCGTCCACCCGGCGGGGCGCCGCCGGCGGTGCGCGGCGATCCGCTCGGCCATCTCGGCGTCGGTGACCAACCCTGGGGTGATCACCACGACCGGGTGGCCGGTGGCGGCCGCGAGCCGCTCGGCGACAGCGCTCTTGCCGGAGCGGGTCGGCCCGATGACCAGGATCCGGGTCACCGCGGTGGCCGGTGGACGTGGGTGGCGGGGTCGTGGGGGTGGACGTGCATGGTCTGTGGAGCGCCGACCGCGTGCTCGAAGCCGGGCAGGGCCACCCGGTGGATGCAGCGGTCGCAGGTGGCGTGCGCCTCCCCGGCGTGCGCCTCGTCATGGCGTTCCACGACGAGCCGGACGACACGCTGGTCGACCCCCAGATGGCCGGCGACGACCACGGTGACGTCAGGGTGTCGGGCGGCCCAGCGGCGGGCCTGGTCACCGATGCGTCGTATCAGCACCCCGGTGAACAGGAAGTAGGGCACCACCGCCACCCGGCGGGCACCCAGCCGGTGGCAGCGGTCGAGTCCGGCCTCGACCGTCGGCGCGGTGATCCCCGCGAACGCCGTCTCGACCAGCGGCCAGGGCCGTCCCTCCCACAGCAGCCTCCCCACCTTGGCGAGGTCGGAGTTGGCGTCCGGGTCGCTGGAGCCGCGCCCGACGACGAGCACGGCGGTGTCGGCGCGTTCGGCGGGCGCCACGGCGGCGGCGAGACGGTCGTCGACGATCGTCAACAGGTCCGGGTGGACTCCCAGAGGGGTGGCGTACCGGAAGGCGACGTCGGGGTGCAACGAACGTTGGCGCGTGATCGCGGCGGGCACGTCGGTCTTGGCGTGCCCGGCGCCGAGCAGGACCAGCGGCACGACCGTGATGTGCGTGGCGCCGGCCGCGGCCAGGGCAGCCGCGGCGTCGTGGATCGGTGGTGGGGACAGCTCGATGAAACCCAGGGCCGTGGGCAGCCCGGGGCGGACCTCCTCGACGGCCGCGATCAGCTCCGCGCACTCGGCGACCCCGGCCGGGTCACGTGAACCGTGCCCGGCGATCAGCAGCGCGTCGCGGCGGGTCACGGCAGTGGCCTGGCGTGCATCAGCGCGTGGACCGCGGCGGCAGCGGCTGCGGACCCGCCCTTGACGCTGCGGTTGGTCACGGCCGCAAGGCCGCTGACCCGCAACGCGGCCTTCGCCTCGACCGCGCCGACGAACCCCACCGGCAGGCCCACCACGAAGGCCGGGTCGGCACCGACCTGGAGCAGCTGGGTGAGCGCGGTCGGGGCGCAGCCGATCACCCACACCGCCCCGGGGCCGACCCGCTCGGCAGCGACGCGGATCGCCGCGGCGCTCCGGGTGGAACCGGTGCGCTCCGCGAGGTCGACGGTCTCGGGCGCCGCGATGAACGTCGACGCGCGCCGGGCGGTGATCCCCGCGGCGACCATCGCGACGTCCGCGACGAGCGGGGCGCCGGCGTGCAGCGCCGCCGCGCCTGCGGCCAGCTGCGCCTCGTCGACGACGAGGTCGGTGGCGTAGCCCACGTCGGCCGTGGCGTGCACCACGCGTTCCACGACCGCGCGGCTGAACCACGGCAGGTCTTCCAGGTCGAGCATCGTGCGCAGGATGCGGTAGCTCTCCTGCTCGATCGGGTGGACCTGCCGGCCGCTCACCGCCACGCCCCCCGAGCCGGTCCCGTGGATGCCGCCTCGGACAGCGGGATCGCCGCCTCGACCGGACACACCTCGGTGCACTCCCCGCACCCGGTGCACCCCGCGCCGACGATCACGGGGACGGGGTGGGTGGGCGGCGCGGGTCGCAGGCACCGGGCCGGGCAGGTCCGCAGGCACGCGCCACAAGCGGTGCACGCCGCGGTGATCGTCCAGGCGGCAGCGATCACGTCGTCGCTCCCCGCGGGGTGAGCATCCACCGCCCCGCCATCCGGGTGCGGGTGCTTCCCACCAGCACCACCGTGCGCATGTCGACCGTGGCCGGGTCCAACGCGGCCAGCGTGGTGACCTGCACGCTCGACGCCGTGCGGTAGGCGTCGCGGACCACACCCACCGGGGTGTCGGGCGAGCGGTGGGCGAGCAGGATGCGGCGGGCTTCGTCCAGCTGCCAGTCGCGCGTGGCGCTCCTCGGGTTGTACAGGGCCACCACGAAGTCGCCGGCGGCGGCTGCGCGCAGGCGCCGGCGGATGTCGCGCCACGGCGTCAGCAGGTCCGACAGCGAGATCGCGCAGTGGTCGTGACCCAGCGGGGCGCCCAGCAGCGACGCGGCCGCCTGCGCAGCCGTGACGCCGGGCACGATCTCCACATCGACGGGCGCCTCCGCGCCGTCGCCCGCGGATGACTCGATGGTCGGGGCAGCCATCGCGTACACGCCGACGTCGCCGCTGCTGACCAGCGCCACGGATCGGCCCTGGCGCGCCAGGTCCAGCGCCCGGCGGGCACGGGCCACCTCGTCACCCAGGGGGGACGGTTCCGTCGCGGCGCCCCGTGGCAGCAGCGGGCGGGCCAGATCGAGGTAGGCGGTGTAGCCCACCACCACCTCGGCGCGCGCCAGCGCCCGGCGGGCCCGGGCCGGCACGAGCTCCGGGTCACCGGGTCCGAGGCTGACCAGGGCCAGGTGACCGCGCGGGGCGCGGCGAGCCACCGCGACCGTCGCCCGGGTGCTCTTGCGCTTGGCGACGAGCAGGTCGCCGCCGCGGTGCAACGCCGCGGCTTCGGCGACGCTGGGTGTGCCGACCGCGGCGGCCACCACCGCCGAGGGGTGGGGCACGGCGATGGTGGCGAGCACCCCGGCCGGGAGTGTCACCAGCGGCCACCCGCGGGTGACGGCGGCCTCGATGATGCCGGCCTCGTCGGCCTTGGCGTCCACAGTGGCGACACACGCCACCGACAGGCTCGACAGGCCGGCCGCGGCCAGGGTCGCGTCGATCAGGTCGCCGACCTCGTCGGCGGTGACGCCCCGGCTGGCGCCCACCCCCACCACCAGGCTGGGTGGCCGGTACACGACGCAGGGCCGGGGCGGGTCCACCACCCGGTCGGTCACCAGCAGCAGCGGGGCGGCCGGCGCGTCGACCTCGGTCACGCCGGGCAGGGGACCCAGCGGCCACGCCACCTCCCGCAGCAGGTTGACCGGCGCGCCGCTGACCAGTGCCCCGCCGACCGCGGCGAGGTCACCGTCGCGCTCGGTGCGGACCCCGAACGCCGCCCCGACGTCCACCAGCGTCGGCACGTCGAACGCGTCGGACGCGGTGGTCACGACCGCGGTGGCACGCAGGTAGGCGGCGATGTGCTCGGCGAGGGCGTTGGCCCCGCCCTCGTGGCCGCCGGTGAGCGCGACCGCGAACCGGGTGGCGTCGTCGACGCAGACCACGCCGGGATCGCGGCGCTTGTCGTCCAGGAGCGGGGCGATCAGCCGCACCGCCGCGCCCACCGCCATCACCATGACCACACGGTCGCAGCTGCTCCACGCGGCGCGGAGCGCGTCGCGGACGTTCCCGTCCTGCACGGTCGCGCCGAGCGCGGTGGCGAGGTCGGTTGCCAGGCGCCGTCCGGCTGTGGTGGCCGCCACCACGCCGATCCTGTGCCCGTCGCCGGTCACGGCCTGCGCCCCACGACCACGAACACGGGGTTGGTGGCGGCCAGGCGGTGGCCGGCGCCAAGGGGCACGACGTCCGCGGCCTGCAGCATGCGGGCCCGCGCCGACCAGCGACCGTCGTGGAACGCCGCCAAGGTCGGTCCGACCCGTTCGACGGTGGCCAGCGACACCACGACGGCGCGGCGTGTCCGGGCCAGGACAACGTCGAGGATGGCGCCGAGGTCCGTCCCACCTCCGCCGACGAACACCGCGTCGGGGTCGGGCAGGTCGGTGAGGGCGGCGGGGGCCGCGCCGGACACGACCCTGACGGCGACGTCGAACACGGCCGCGTTCTTGCGGACCAGTGCACAGGCGTGCGGGTCGCGGTCCACCGCGATGACCGCTGCGCCGAACCGGGCGCATTCGATCCCCACCGATCCGCTACCGGCGCCCACGTCCCACAGGAGGTCGCCGGTGGCGGGCGCCAGCTCCGCCAGCGCGGCAGCGCGGACCTCGGTCTTCGAGATCATGCCGTCGCGGTAGGCGAACGCGTCGGCGTCGAGCGCCCACCGGCTGGGTACGGCCCGTGGCGGGTGCAGCACCGGCCGGGGGCCGACCAGCGGTCGTCGCGGGTCGAGCACCACGACGACGTTGGGGTCGGTCCAGGTCGTGGCCGCGGCCGTGACCGTGTCGACCTCGACGAGGCGGGCGTCGGGCTCCCCCAACCGCTCGGCGACGACCAGGGTGCGTTCCACGCCCGTGTCCACGAGCGCGCTGGCCAGGTCGGCGGGTGAGAACCGGGGGCTGGTCAGCACCGCGACCTTGGGGTGAGCCAGGCAGGCGTGGACAGCAACGGTCGGGTCGCGACCGTGTGCGCTGGCGACGACCGCGTCGTCCCAGGGCAGGCCCGCAGCGGCGAACGCGGCAGCGACGCTCGACACCGCCGGGAGCACGCGGAGCCGTTCGCGGCCGAACCGGGTTGCCAGCGCCCGCACGATCCCGAAGAAGCCCGGATCGCCGGACGCGAGGACCACCACGGGGCCGGCTGCTGCCGCCACCGCCGCAAGCCCCGGCTGCAGATCACCGGTCAGCTCCACCGTGGCGATCCCAGGCGGTGCCCAGCGCGCCAGGTGCCGGGCACCGCCCACCACCAGCGTGGCACCGGGCAGGGCCTCTTCCCCGCCGCCGGCCAGCCCACCGGGTCCGACGCCCACCACGGTCACCGGGGCGGTCATCGGCCACCCCCCCGCTCGCCGAGCGGCGCGTGGCGGCTGGCCCCGACCGGCTCGAGCGTGTCGAAGTCGACGAGTACGGCGTGGACGTTCAGCCGGTCCCGGGACCAGGCGCGCAGGTTGTCGGCGACCTGGGCGCACAGCAGGTCCGCGACGCCAGCGGCGATCCCCGCCTGCGCCCACAGCTCGTAGGCGTGACGGGCGGTGTTGGCCGCGCGGACGTCCGCGACGAGGCTGCGGTCACCGCCGGCCCGGGCGGTGACGGCGGCGAGGACGTCGGTGTCCACCCGCGAGCGCGTCCAGTGGGTCATCATGATCCCCGCGGCGAGCTTGGTCAGCTTCCCCGCCATCCCCACGAACACGACCTCGCCGACGCCGCGGTCGACGGCCCGGTCGACGGCGTTCCCGGAGAAGTCGCCGACCTCGACGAAGCAGACCTCGTGCAGGTGGGGCAGCAGCCGCCGCGCCGCACGTTCGGTCCGCCCGCCGGTGGTGAGCACGCAGGTGCGCTCCCCTTGCGCGGCCATCACGTCGACGGCCTGGAGCACCGACGCCCGCCACGACGCGGTGGAGAACGGGCGGACGATCCCGGTGGTGCCCAGGATCGAGATGCCACCGACGATCCCCAGCCGGGGGTTGGTGGTGCGCCGCGCCAGCTGGTCCCCGCCGGGGACGCTGACGGTGACGTCGACACCGCGCGTCTGCGGGTCGGTGACCTCCCCGATCGCCGCGCCGATCATCCGGCGCGGCACCGGGTTGATCGCCGGCCCGCCGACGTCGAGTCCCAGACCCGGTTTGGTGACGGTGCCCACGCCGGGTCCCGACCGCAGGTGCACGCCAGGTCCTGCGGCCCACCGCACGGTGACGGTCAGGTGGGCGCCGTCGGTGACGTCGGGGTCGTCGCCGGCGTCCTTGATCACGACCGTCTCCCAGCCATCGCCCGCCCGCGTGCAGCGCGCGAGGGGGAAGGTGACGCGCCGCCCCGACGGCAGCGCGACCTCCACCGACGCCTGCGTGAGGCCGGAGACCAGCGCGGCGACCGCGGCCTTCGCCGCGGCGGAGGTGCACGTCCCGGTGGTCCACCCGGTGCGCAGCGCCCCGGTGCGGACCTTGGCGGTGCGGGGCAGGTCGGGTTCGCGGAGCGCCCCGCGGACGTCGACGTCGCGGCGGGCCGGCGTCACGGGGTGACCTGCCGGTGCGGGCGGAAGCTGTGGGTGAACCCGGGCGAGTACAGCTGGCTGCGGGTGCCGCCCCGCTCCAGGGCCGGACCGACCAGGACCAGCGTGTGGCGGTGCAGGCCGGCGGCGCGGACGGTGGCGGCGAGCTGGTCGAGATCGCAGCGGCGGATCAGCTGCTCCGGCCAGGTGGCGCGGTACACCACCGCGCACGGCGTGTGCGGCGGGTACCCACCCGACAGCAGCTCCTGCTGGAGGCGGTGCGGTCGGGCGGCGGAGAGGAACAACGCCATGGTGGTGCCGTGCCGGGCGAACGCGGCGACGTCCTCGCCGGGCGGCATCGGCGTGTGCGTCGCCAGCCGGGTGATCACCACCGACTGCGCCACCTCGGGGATGGTCAGCTCGCGCCCGACCGCCGCTGCGGCGGCGGCCAGCGACGACACGCCCGGGACGATCTCCCACGCCAGGCCGAGATCGGCGCAACGATCGATCTGCTCCTGGATCGCCCCGTACAGGCTGGGGTCACCCGAGTGGATGCGGGCCACCACCTCGCCGCGCTGCGCCGCGACCGCGTAGCGGTCCAGGACCTGCTCGAGGGTCAGGGTCGACGAGTCGAGCACCTGCGCGTCGGGACGGACGTGGCCGAGCACGTCAGGGTGGACCAGGCTCGCCGCCCAGATCACCACGTCCGCTCCGGCGATGACCTGCGCGGCGCGGAGCGTGAGCAGGTCCGCGGCGCCCGGACCGGCACCCACGAACCAGACCTTCCCCCGACCGGCCGTCACGGGCGGTCCTCCACCGGCAACAGCGGCCGGGGCCCGTCGCTGACGTTGTTCGCACCAGGCTGCGATCGCGCCGCCTCGATCACCGCGGCGACGAGCGCGTCGAGATCGGGCTCGGCCGCCTCGGCCGCGACCGTCAACCCGGCCTCTCGGGCGGCACGCGTGGTGTGCGCCCCGATCGTGGCGGCGGCGACCCGGGTGGTGGCGTCGCCCAGCAGCCTCGCCAGGCCGGTGGCGGCGGTGGACGACGCCACGGCCGCCAGCAACGGCATGCCGTCCTGCACCTCCCGGCGGAGCCGGTCAGGGACATCGGTGACCGCGACGAGTGCGTAGGCGGTGACCACGACCGGGTGGAAGGTGGCCAGCGGCCCGGGATCGCCCGGGTCGGCTGCCAGCACGAGCGTGCCGCCGCGATCGTCGAGCTCGGCGAGGCGACGGGCGAGCTGGTCGAGGTCGGCGCCGGTGACGTCGGCGCGGATCGCCAGGCGATCACCCAGGGCGCGGACCGCGCCGCGCCCCACGGCAGCGACCCGGACGCCGGCCAGGGCCCGGGCGTCCAGCCCCGCTGCCGCGAGCGCGTCCGCCAGCGCGGTGACGGCGGGAGGTCCCGACGCCACCAGCGTGGCGTACGCCCCGGCGGCCAGGTCACGGGCCGCAGCGTGCAACCCGGCGGTGTCGCCGGGCCCGGGCCGGGCGACCTGGACCTCCAGGGGCTCTCCGCCGGCCGACCGGATCCGTGCGGCCAGCGCCGACGGACGGTGCAGGGTCCGGGGTACCAGCACCGTCCGGCCCATCAGCGGCAGATCCTCGCGGCCGCCGATGCCGCCACGCAGCCGGACCACGTCGCCGATGACCGCGACCGCGGGAGGTCGCAAGCCGCGCCGCTGCACCTCGGCGGCGATCGTGGCCAGCGTGCCCTCGACCGTCTCCTGCCGGGCGGTGGTCCCCCAGCGAACCAGCGCCACCGGGGTGTCGGCGGGCTTGCCGTGCGAGATCAGCGCGGCGGCGAAGGCCCGGACCTGCCCAACGCCCATCAGGACCACCACCGTGCCGGGGAAGTCGGCCAGGAGCGCGTGGTCGACGCTCCCCGACGACTCGGCGGGATCCTCGTGGCCGGTGACCACCGCGAATCCCGACGCGACCGTGCGGTGGGTGAGCGGGATGCCCGCCGCTGCCGGGACCGCCACCGCCGAGGTGACGCCGGACACGACCTCGACCGCGACGCCGTGCGCGCGGCAGGCCGCGGCCTCCTCCCCGCCCCGTCCGAACACGAACGGGTCGCCGCCCTTGAGGCGCACCACCGCATCACCGGCCCGGGCGCGTGACACCAGAAGGTCATCGACCGCGGCCCGGCTCAGGCCCTGCTCGCCCGACCGCTTCCCGACGCAGATCAGCTCCGCGTCGGGTGGCGCGAGCCGCAGCGCCTCGGCGGGGGCGAGCCGGTCGTACGCGACCAGGTCACAGGTGGACAGCACGACCGCCGCCCGGAGCGTCAACAGGCCGGGGTCGCCGGGACCCCCACCGACCAGGTAGACGGTGCCGGGCCGGGCCGGCGGGCCCCCGAGGCCGTCGATCAGCGCCTGCAGAGCGACGGTCACCGGTCGGCCTGCCGGGGGCGGGTGACGATGACGGTGGCCAGGTACGGGGCGGAGCCCGTCGGGAGATCACCGCGACCGCGGACGTCCTGACCCTCGAGGCCCAGCCGCGCCCCGTACACCGCGTGAGCCTCCCGGCCGGTCGCGGCGAGGATCGAGCGGACCGCCGGCAGGCGACGCCCGCCCTTGTAGCACACGACCGTGTCGAAGCTGTCCAGCGCGTGGCGCAGGGGCGCCTCCCCGGCCGTGAACGGCAGGAGGGCCAACTGCTCGTCGCCTTCGACCAGCACGGTCCCCGACCGGGCCGCCAGGTCCTGCATCGCGGTGATCCCCGGGACGGTGACGATCTCGGCGTCCGGGACGCGCTGGCGGACGGCCCGGGCCAGCCGCGTGAACGTCGAGTAGACGTTGGGGTCGCCGATCGTCGCGAACGCCGCGTCTGCCCCCGTCGCCAGCGTGGCGGCGACCGCGGCGGCGGCCGCGGCCCACGACTCGGCCCGCGCCTGCGGGTCGGGGTCGAGGGCGAACACCAGCCGGCGCAGCGGCGTGCCGTGGGTGACGTGGGCACGGACCACACGTTCGGCGTACCCGATCTCGTCGGCGGCGGCGACCGGGACGAAGACCGCATCGGCGCTGCGCAGCGCCGCCCGACCCTTGAACGTCAGCAGCTCCGGATCGCCCGGCCCGACGCCGACGCCGACCAGTCGCCCGCTCACGGGTACACCTCCGTCGCGGTCTTAGGAGACCTAAGACCGCTCCTCTCGCGCCGCTCCTGTGGAGCGTCGCTCACGGGGTACACCTCCGTCGCGGTCTTAGGAGACCTAAGACCGCTCCTCTCGCGCCGCTCCTGTGGAGCGTCGCTCACGGGGTACACCTCCGTCGCGGTCTCAGGAGACCGAAGACCGCTCCTCTCGCGCCGCTCCTGGATCCGTACCGGCTCGGTCTTAGGCGACCTAAGACCCTCTCCGGTTGGTGGAGCCCCGCTCACGTGGAAACGCTCACGTGGCGACCTTCCGGCGCGACACGGCCCCGGCGGCTGCGACCAGCGCAGTGGGCAGCTCCGGGTTGGCGGTCCAGTGCGGGTGCAGGTAGCTGGCGTGCAGCGTCGGGCCGGCGAACCCCTCGCTGTCGCCGTCGCCCAGCCGCCAGGCGGGGGAACCCCCGGCGCGGGGCGTGACCACGGTGCGGTGGAACGCGTGTGCCCGGACCGGGGTCCCAGCTGGCCCCAGCGGCGAATCCGAACCGGTGGTGGCCTCGTGGTAGCCGAGCGTGAGGCGCTCGCCCCAGGAGGCGTCGGCGTCGACCACGCCGCACATGACGCGGCCCTCCAGGCGGCCGCACAGGTACAGCAGCCCGCCGCATTCGGCCACGATCGGGCGGCGCGAGACCGCCAGCCCCGCGACCGACGCCCGCAGCCGACCGTTGCCGGCCAGCTCCTCGACGTGTTCCTCGGGGAAGCCCCCGCCGAGGTACAGGGCGGCGGTCCCGTCGGGGAGCGACTCGTCGTGGGTCGGGTCGAAGGTGGCGACGTCGCCTCCCGCGGCGCGGAGCAGCTCGCGGTGCTCCTCGTAGACGAACGTGAACGCCGGTCCGTCGGCGACCGCGACGACCGGTCGTCCGCGCACCGTCCGCCCGGCGACGGCCGCGTCCGCGGACCACGCCCGCTTCCTCAGAGCCCGGGCGGTGCGGGCGGTGCGGACAACCGCGTCGAGGTCGACCCCCTCGGTGACCGCCGCACCCAGCGCTGCCACCGTGGCGGCGGCCGCCTGGCCACGTTCCCGGGCGGGGATCAACCCCAGGTGGCGGGCGGGGGTGACCAACCGGTCGTCGCGGCGCAACACCCCGAGCACCGGGACCCCCAGCGGTTGGAGGGCCTCACGCAGCAGCTGCTCGTGGCTTTGCGATCCGACCCGGTTGAGGATCACCCCGGCGAGGTCGATCTCGGAGTCGAAGGTCGCGAAGCCGTGCACCTCGGCGGCCACCGACCGTGACGCCGCGGAGGCGTCCACGACCAGCACCACCGGGGTGGCGGTGAGGCGGGCGACGTGTGCCGTGGAGGCCTCGTCGCCACTGCCGCGGCCGTCGAACAGGCCCATCACGCCTTCGATCACGGCCAGGTCGGCGCCGGCGGCGCCGTGGGACAGCAGCCGCGGGATCAGGTCGGCCCCGCTCAGGAACGCGTCGAGGTTGCGGGGCGGGCGGCCGGTGGCCAGCGCGTGGTAGCTGGGATCGATGAAGTCGGGGCCGACCTTGTGGCCCGACACGCGCAAGCCCCGTGCGGCCAGCGCTGCCATCAGACCGACCGCGACGCTGGTCTTGCCCACGCCCGATCGGGTCCCGGCGACCACGACGCGAGGCAGCTTCACGAGCGTCCCACCGTGCGCGCGCATGGGCTGGGCAGCCTCACCATTCGATCCCCTTCTGGCCGCGGAAGCCGGCGTCGAACGGGTGCTTGAGTTTGCGCATCTCGGTGGCGAGGTCGGCGACGTCGAGCAGCGGCGGTGGCGCGTCGCGGCCGGTGACCACCACGTGCTGGAAGCCCGGGCGTGAGGTCAGCACGTCGACCACCTCGCCGGTGTCCACCCAGCCGAACGTCATCGGGTAGGTGAACTCGTCGAGGAGCAGGAACGTGTAGCGCTCGTCGGCGAGGCAGCGTTTGGCCTCCTCCCAGCCCTCACGGGCCAGCGCGGCCGAGCCCTCCAGGTCGCGCGACGTCCACGTCCAGCCGTCGCCCATCTTGAACCAGTCGATCCCCTCCAGCTTCCGGGCGGCGGCCTCCTCGCCCACGCGCCACTTCCCCGACTTCACGAACTGGAACACCCCGCACGGCCAGCCCTGATGCCAGGCCCGCAGCAGCAGCCCGAACGCGGCGGTGGACTTGCCCTTGCCGTGACCGGTGTGGACGATCAGCAGCGGTCGTTCGCGCTTGCGGCGTCGTGGCCGTTCCTCGGCGGTGGTGGCCGGCTGGGTCATCGACGTCTCCTTGGGGCGTCTCCTTGGGGCGGCCACTAGGCGGCCGGGCGGAGCCGGCGAACCATGGCGACCAGTGGCGCGGCGGCCAGCTCCTCCAGCGTCAGGCAGGCCATCCCCAGCGCGGCCGCCAGCTGTGCCGCCAGCCCCAGGCGGACCACGCCATCCTCGGTGTCGACCACCACGCCGGCCACGCCACGGGCGGTCATCGTGCGGCCGGCGACCTGCGCTTCCGCGACCGGGTCCAAGCCACCGACGGCTGCGTTGGCACGGCCGTCGGTCATCGCCACCAGCAGCGGCCGGTGACGGGGGTTGCGGAGGCGCTCGCCCGCGATCACCTGACCGGCGCGGGCCAGGCCCGCCGCCAGGGGCGTGCGCCCGCCGGTGGGCAGGTCCGACAGGCCACGGTCGGCCAGCTCCACCGACGACGTCGGCGCGACGACGAGCGTCGCGTCGCCGCCGCGGAAGCTGATCAGCGCGACCTTGTCGCGGCGCTGGTAGGCGTCGAGGAGGAGCGAGCGCACCGCGCCTTTCACCTCGACCATCCGTCGACGGGCCGCCATCGAGCCCGAGGCGTCGATGACCACGACGATCAGGTTGCCTTCGCGGCCTTCACGCACGGGCGTGTGCACATCGTCGGGGCGGACGACCATGGGGTTGTGGCGGCCGCGGCCGCGGGCGTGCTGGTGGGGGGCGGCGGCGCGGATCGTGGCGGCGATGGCGAGGTCATGGTCGCCGGGGCCGGCGGGGCGGGCGCCCACGGCCGAGCCGCGCTGGCCGCGGGCGGGGCTGCGCCGTCCCAGCGCCCCGGCTCCGACGCCGGGTGCGGTGAGCAGCAGGGGTCGGAACGCCGCCCCCGGCGCGAACAGCTGGTCGTCGCCGTCGTCGCCGGGCGGACCGCCGCCTGTTGCCGCGCGAGCGACCCGACCGTCGCCGTCGTCGCCGGGCGGGCCGCCACCTGTTTCTGCGCGAGCGACCCGACCGCTGCCGTCGTCGCCGGGCACACCGCCGCCTCCCTCTCCGCGGTCGCCGGCGGCGCTGCCCCGATCCCCGTTGGACCCAGCCCCAGCCGGCGGCGGCGCCGGGGCCGGGGGCCGCGACCCGCCGTTGGATCCCCCCCCGGGCGGTTGTGGCTCGCTGCCACCGTCCAGCGCCCGGTCCAACGCGTCCTCGTCGAGGCCGGGTGCCTCGAACGGCTGCCGGCGCCGACGGTGGGGCAACGCCAGCAGGGCGGCGCGGCGGACGTCGTCGCGGCTGACCTCGCTGCGGCCTTCCCACGCGGCGATCGCCCGGGCTGCCTTGGCCACGACGATGTCGGCGCGGAGCCCGTCGACGTCGAACGCGGCGCAGACCCCCACGGCCCGGTCCAGTTCGCGTTCCGGGAGGCTGACCGCGCCCAGCAGCTGCCGGGCGGCGACGACCCGACGTGCCGTCGCGGCCTCCTGAAGGTCGTAGCGGCGCGCGAACCCGGCCGGGTCCGCCTCGTAGGACAGCCGGCGGCGGACGACCTCCGACCGTGCCCCCGGGTCGCGGGGGGCGGTGACCTCGACGGCCAGGCCGAAGCGGTCCAGCAGCTGGGGGCGGAGCTCGCCCTCCTCGGGGTTCATCGTCCCCACCAGGAGGAACCGGGCGGCGTGACGCACCGAGATCCCCTCGCGTTCGACGTGCGCGACGCCCATGGCCGCGGCGTCCAGGAGGAGGTCGACCAGGTGGTCGCTCAGGAGGTTGACCTCATCGACGTAGAGGATGCCCCGGTTGGCTGCGGCCAGGAGGCCGGGCTCGAATGCGCGGGCGCCGGCGGCCAGGGCCCGCTCGAGGTCGATCGAGCCGGCGACGCGGTCCTCGGTCGCGCCGACCGGGAGCTCCACCAGCCGGGCGGGGACCACCGTGACGTCGACTCCGGCGGCGTGCGGACCCGCGGGGCAGGTCGGGAACGGCGCGGCGGGGTCGCAGGCGTACCGACAGCCGTCGACCTGCTCGACGGGTGGGAGCAGCGCCGCCAGTGCCCGGACCGCGGTGGATTTGGCGGTGCCCTTGTGGCCGCGGACCAGGACCCCGCCGATCGCGGGGTCCACGGCGTTCAGCAGCAGGGCGAGCTTGAGGTCGTCCTGGCCGACGAGCGCGGAGAACGGGAACGGGGCGTGCACGGCGGTGGTCACGGGGCGTCCTCGGTGCGGTCCTCCAGCGCGGCCTCGCACGCCAGGTAGGCGGCGCGCAGCTGCGCGAGCGTGTCGTCACGTGGCTGGGCCCACAGACGCCGGTCCGCGGCCTCCAGCAACCGCTCGGTCATGGCCCGCAGGGCCCAGGGGTTGGACCGCTCGAGGAAGGCCCGGGTATCGGCGTCGAACACGTAGCGGGCCGCGACCGTCTCGTACATCCAGTCGTGGACCACCCCGGCGGTGGCGTCGTAGCCGAACATGTAGTCGACGGTCGCCGTGAGTTCGAACGCGCCCTTGTAGCCGTGGCCCATCATGGCCGCGATCCAGCGGGGGTTGGCGACCCGCGCGCGGAAGATCCGGTTGGTCTCCTCCTGCAAGGACCGGGTCGCGGGACGTGCGGGGTCGGTGTCGTCGCCGATGTAGGCCCGTGGCGCGACGCCGGTCAGCGCCCGGATCGTTGCGACCATGCCGCCGTGCTCCTGGAAGTAGTCGTCGGAGTCGAGGATGTCGTGCTCCCGCGTGTCGATGTTCTTCACCGCCACCGCGACGCGCGACAGGTTGGTCTCCAGGTCGTCGCGGGCGGGCGCCCCGTCAAGCCCCTCGCCGTACGCGTACCCTCCCCACACGGCGTACACCTCGGCCAGGTCGGAGACGTCGCGCCAGTTGCGCGCGTCGATCAGCGGCAGCAGCCCCGCACCGTACGCGCCGGGCTTCGCGCCGAACACCCGGGTGGTGGCCCGCCGCCAGGCCCGGTCGTCGCCCTCGCCGGCGGCGGCCAGGCGTGCACGGTCGGCGCGGGCGTGCTTGGCCACGAAGTTGTCCTCGTCGGCCTCGTCCAGGCTGGCGACCAGCTGCACGGCCCGGTCCAGAAGCGACACCAGGTTGGGGAAGGCGTCGCGGAAGAACCCGCTGACCCGGACGGTCACGTCGATGCGGGGCCGGGCCAGCTCGTCGAGCTCGATCACCGCCAGGTCGACCACGCGACGGGTCTCGTCGTCCCACACCGGGCGGACGCCGAGCAGCGACAGGATCTCGGCGATGTCGTCGCCGTGGGTGCGCATGTTCGCGGTGCCCCACACCACGATCCCGACCGTCTCGGGCACCGTCCCGTCGTCGGCCACGGCCCGCGCCAGCAGGTCGGACGCCAGGCGCTGGCCGACCTGCCACGACAGGCGCGTGGGGATGGACTTGGGGTCGACCGAGTAGAAGTTCTTCCCGGTGGGCAGCACGTCGAGCCGGCCGCGGGTCGGCGACCCCGACGGGCCCGCTTCCAGGTAGTGGCCGTCGAGCCCGGCCACGAGGCGGTCGAGCTCGCGGCGGCAGGCCACCACCCGCGGGACCACCTGGGTACAGGTGAAGCGCAGCACGTCGGCCAGGCTGGCGTCGGGTCGGCCCAGCACGTCGGCGACGACCGCGTCGACGGCTGCGGTCTCCCAGTCCTTGGCGTGGAGTCGCTCCAGGAGCGCGTCGACGAGGGCTTCGATCCGGTCGAGGAGGTCGCTGCCGGTGCGCCCGGGACCCGGACTGGCCGCCACCAGCGCGTCGCGGCCCGCCCCGGCGGCGACCGGCTCGCCCGGCGCGTCCAGCAGGGCCCGTTCGTCGAGGTGGAAGACGGCGGCGACCGCAGCCCGCAGCCCCGGTACGTCACCGTGGGGCAGACGGAGGATGGCGCGGACCAGCCCGCGCAGCTGCTCACCTCGAGGCGGCGCTCCCAGGACGTGCAGACCGCCGCGGACCTGCAGGTCCTTGATCTCGCACAGGTACCCGTCGACGTGGGTGATCAGCTCGCCGAACCTGTCGGCGTCCGGTGGGCTGTCGGCGCCGAGGTCACGGGCGATCTCGGTGGCCTGGAGCAGCTCCCAGACCTGCGCCCGGAGGGCGGGGAGCTTGGCCGGGTCCAGCAGTTCGATCTCGGCGTACTCGTCGAGAAGCTGCTCGAGGCGGCGCAGATCGTCGTAGGCCTCGGCCCGCATCTGCGGTGGGACCAGATGGTCGACGATGGTGGCGTGCGCGCGGCGCTTGGCCTGGGTGCCCTCGCCGGGGTCGTTGACCACGAACGGGTAGAACAGCGGCGTGTCCCCGAGGGCGGCGTCGGGGCCACACGTCGCCGACAGGCCCACGCCCTTGCCGGGGAGCCACTCGAGCGTGCCGTGCTTGCCGACGTGCACGACCGCGTCGGCGGCGAACTCGCGGGTGAGCCACCAGTACACCGCCAGGTAGTGGTGGGTGGGGGCCAGCGCCGGGTCGTGGTAGATCGCGACCGGGTTGGCACCGAAGCCGCGGGGTGGCTGGATGGCGACCACGACGTTGCCCAGGCGCAGCGCGGCCACCGCCAGGTGCCGCCCGTCGGGCGTGACGAACAGCTCGCCGGGCGGCGGACCCCACGCCTGCTGCACCGCCGACTGCAGGTCGGCGGGCAGGTCGCGGAACCAACGCGTGTAGCGGTCGACGTCGAGGCGGGCGCCGAGGCGGGACAGCTGAGCCTCCGTGAGGAACTCCTCGTCGAAGCCTCCCGCGTCGATCAGGGTGTGGATCAGCGCGTCGCCGTCGGAGATCTGGTCGCTACCGCTGGCGCTACTTGAGCGACGAGGGACGAGACGCTCATCGACGTCGCCCAGGTCGTACCCGGCGTCGCGGAGCGCGGACAGGATCCGCACCGTCGAGGCGGGGGTGTCCAGCCCGACCCCGTTCCCCACCCGGCTGTGGCGGGTGGGGTAGTTGGACAGCACCACCGCGACCCGCTTGTCGGCGTTGGGCACCCGCCGCAACCGCGCGTGGTTGACCGCCAGACCGGCGACGCGGACGGCACGTTCGCGGTCGGGCACGTACGCGACCACCGGCCCACCGACCGTGTCACGACCAGCGGGGACCTCCTCCTTGAACGAGAACGGCACGCCGATCACCCGCCCGTCGAACTCCGGCAGGGCGATCTGCATGGCGGTGTCGAGCGGGGACAGCCCGGAGTCCGAGTCCGACCAGCGTTGACGGTCGACGGTCGCGACCAGGCCCTGCACGACCGGGACACCGAGGTCGCGGAGCGCGGGGACCTCCCAGCCGCCCGAATCATCTGCTCCCGTCGAGCCACCCATCGCCAGGACGGTCACCACCAGCGCGTCGGGGACCACTCCGACGTCACGCAGGTGGTCCAGCGCCGCGACCCGCCGGTCGAGCTCGGGGCGGAGCGAATAGCAGTACAGGCCGACGGCGTTGGCTCCGCGGTCCTCGATCGCCGCCAGGAGCGCGTCGACGAACGCGACGTTCCCGCTGGTCAGGTGCGAACGGTAGAAGACGACCACCACCGTGGGTCGGTCGGGGTTCAGGCGTCGGGCCGCGGCGGCGTCGTCGGGCGCGTGCGGGTGGTACAGCCCGAAAGGCGGGACCGGCCGGGGCGGGTCGAAGCCGAACCCCTCCACCAGGATCATGTCGGCGACGAAGCGGAGCAGGTTCGCGGTGTTGTCGACGCCGCCGAGCCGCAGGTACTCGAAGGCGTCGGCGACCACCGACGACGGCGCGGTCGAGGCGGCGGTGAGCTCGGCATCCGGGGCGTCCTCGCCGCCGAACGCCAGCAACGGGATCCGCCGGTCGGCGCAGCGCTCCCGCAGCCGGTCGAACAGCTCCGGGAACGCCGACCGGCCACCCAGCAGCCGGACCAGGACCACGCCCGCACCCGCGGTTGCGTCGTCGATCCACCGGCCGGTCGTGTCCTGCGGGGCGCGGGCGGGGTTGAGCGCCCGGACCTGGGGGAACCCCGCCGGCAGGAGCGCCACCGCTTCGGCCACTGCCAGGATCTCGGTGTCGGCTGTCGTCAGCAGCACGATCGTGGTGGTCACGCGGGGCTCCCCGTGTGGGCCACCCCGGCGGGGGGGACGACCGGGAGACCGGGTGGTGCGCCGTGGGTGATCAGCTCGGCGACGGCGGTGGTGTCCAGGTGGTCGCCGATCAGGTCGCCGAGGCGGTCGAGACGCTCCTCGCGGACCGCGGCGAACGGGCGGGGCCCCGGCCGCCACGTCCGTCCGGTTGCGGCGGCGACCCAGGCCAGCAGCGCGCGGCGGAACGCGTCGCACTCCAGCGCCCCGTGCCAGGACGTCCCGGCGACGGCCCCGGCCACGCAGCCCTCGTCGCGGCCGTCGGTGTGGCGCAGGAACGGCTCGCCGCCGTGGACGGCGACGCGGCCGTGGCGGATCTCGTAACCGTCCACCGCCACGCCGCCGAGGAACGGGGCCGTCCCGGCGGGGCGGCCGACGACCTTGTCGGGTGCAAACGCCGTGTCGACCGGGAGGAGACCAAGGCCGGCCACCTCGCCCCGCCGGGACTCGACGTGGTCGACGATGCGGTCGCCGAGCAGCTGGTACCCGCCGCAGACACCCAGGATCGGGCGGCCGGCGCGCGCCCGCTGTCGCAACACCCGGTCGAGGCCGGTGCGCCGCACCCAGGCGAGGTCGTCGACCGTGGCTTTGGTCCCCGGTACCACGACCAGGTCCGCGCGGGCCACCACCGCGGCGCTGGCGGTGAAGCGGACGGCGACACCCGGCTCGGCCGCGAGCGGGTCGGCGTCGGTGAAGTTGCTGATGCGTGGCAGGCGCACCACCGCCACGTCGAGCTGGCCGTCGGGGTCGTCCGGCGCTTCGCCGGTGCGGTCCCACCCGGCGGCGTCGAGCGCGAGCGAGTCCTCGACGTCGAGCCACAGGCCGTCGCGGTGAGGCAGCACCCCGAGAACCGGGCGCCCCGTCAGGCCGCGCAGCTGCTCGAGCCCGGCCGCCAGCACCCGGGGGTCGCCCCGGAACCGGTTGATCACGAACCCGGCGACGTGCGCCTGGTCGGCAGCGTCGAGCAGCGCGACCGTCCCGTGCAGCGCCGCGAAGACCCCGCCACGGTCCACGTCGCCGACGACCACGACCGGCAGGTCCCCCGTCCGGGCCAGGCCCAGGTTGGCCAGGTCCCCGGCGCGGAGGTTGATCTCGGCGGCGCTGCCGGCGCCCTCGCAGACGACCACGTCGAACCGGGCGCGCAGGTCCGCCAACGCATCCGCCACGACCGGGAGGAGCTCGCCGCAGCGGCGGCGGTAGGAGCGTGCGTCGACGTCGAACGCGGGCCGGCCGAGCACCACGACCTGGCTGTGGCGTTCCCCGGTCGGTTTGATCAGGATCGGGTTCATCGCGGCTTCGGGCGGCACCCGCGCCGCGGCGGCCTGCGCGGCCTGTGCGCGGCCGATCTCGGCCCCGTCGGCGGTGACCGCCGCGTTGAGGGCCATGTTCTGGGCCTTGAACGGGGCGACGGACACGCCCCGGCGGTGCAGCCAGCGGCACAGGCCCGCCACCACGACGCTCTTGCCGACATCCGAGCCGGTCCCACATACCAGCAGCGCGCCTCTCACCGCTGGTCCGTCCACGCCAGCGCCGCGGCGGCGATGCCGGCAGCGACCGCCCCGACCGCGCGCGACAGGCGGATCGCGCGGTGGACGTCGTCGACACCCGGGGTGGTGCCGTCTCCGATCCGAGGCCGGGCCACCATCTGGCCGTGGTAGGCCACCACGTCACCTCCGAGCACGATCTCGAGGGCGCCGGCGAACGCGGCCTCGACCGGACCGGCATTGGGGCTGGCGTGGACGCGCCCGTCGCGACGCAGCACCCGCCAGGCACGGCACGGATGGCCGCCGACCGCGGGGGCGAGCCCCACCGCCAGGACGGCCGTGAGCCGGGCGGGGACCGCGTTGAGCAGGTCGTCGAGGCGGGCGGCGGCCCACCCGAACCGGGCGTAGCGACCGTCGCGGTACCCGACCATCGCGTCGAGGGTGTTGGCCGCCCGGTGCGCGACGACCCCGGCCGGACCGGCGACCGCTGCCCACGCCAGCACCCCCACGACCGCGTCGGAGGTGTTCTCCGCGACCGACTCGACGGTGGCGCGGACCAGCCCGTCCGCGTCCAGCACGTCGGCGTCACGGCTGACCAGAGCGCGGACGCGGGTGCGCGCCGTGGGAAGGTCGCCGGCGTCGACCGCGGCGGCCACGGCGCGGGCCTCGCGGGCCAGCGACCGTCCGCCCAGGGCCGCCCAGGTCGCAGCGGCGGCGAACGCGGTCCCGGCCAGCGGCCGGGCGCGAAGCGCCCGGTGAGTGAGCGCCGCCGCGGCGGTGACCGCACCGACCAGCCCCCCGGTGTGCACCGCACCGGCCAGCCGCCGCGGCCGGTAGGTCCGCCGCTCCAACGCCAGGGCCGCCCGCCCGAAGCCGGCCACGGGGTGGTAGCGGGCCGGGTCTCCCACCAGCAGGTCGGCGGTGTACCCGGCGACGACGCCGGCGGCGGCCGGGGCGCTCACGGGGCGGTCCTGACCACGGCCGCGGTGCTCGTCGGGCGGTGCTGACCGCCGGGGCGCCCCGGACGGTTGACCCCGGCCACCGTCCAGCCACCGTCGCTCCGCGGGCGCAGTTCGGTCACCGAGCACGGAGCGACGTCCACGCGCCACACGGCCGCCAGCGGGGCGCCGAGCGCGTGCACCACCGCGGCCTTGATCGGCCCGCCGTGCGTGAAGCAGACCGCTTGACGGTCGCGCAGGCGCGCCAGCAGCCGCGCCACACGTCTCATGAGGTCCGCGATCGACTCGCCGCCCGGCGGGGCGGCGTCCGGCTCGGTGAGCCACCGGCGCAGCGCGGCCGGGTCCTCGCGGCCCACGTCGTCCAGGCGTCGCCCCGCCCACGCCCCGAAGTCGGCCTCGCCCAGGTCGGGGTCCCGGGTCGCGTCGGCGTACCCCGCGAGGACTGCGGTCTCGACGGCGCGCGCGGCGGGGCTGACCAGCGCCTCGATCGCCGGGAGCATCCCGGCCAGCGCGGCCGCCTGCTGGCGTCCCCGCGGGTCCAGTGGCTCGTCCGCGGCGAACACGCCGCGGCGGGTCGCTGCGGTCGGGGCGTGGCGCACCAGCAGGACGCGGGCGCCGATCATGACGGCGCCTCGGACGCATGCTCGCTGAGCAGCCCGAAGACCACCGCGGTGCCCGCCCACAGGACCAGCTGCGTGGCGAGCGCCGCCAGCCGGAAGTCCCACAGCAGGGCCGCGGGGACCCCGGTGGGCTCCGCTCCGGCGGGCAGCGCCCACACCCCGGCGAAGCCGACGCCGGCGGCGCTCGCCGTCAGCAGCTGGCGGGACACGTGAGGCACCCCGCGCACGCGCAGTCGGCGGGCCAGCTGCCACGCCGCGACAACCACCGCCAGTGACACCCCGACCGCGAGGAGGTACCAGCCGGTGCGGCCGGAGACGGTGGCCGGGTCGCCGACCGCGGGGGGGTTCGGCGGGTACTTCAGCGACGGCATCAACGCCACCCCGACGTACGCGGCCGCCCCGACCTGCAGCGACGCCGTCCAGCCGCTCGAGGTGGTGAGCTTCGGGCGGACCGCCCAGAACACCAGACCGAACAGGCCACCCGCCGTCACCCCGACCAGTCCGGTCGCGACGATCAGGCCGGCCTCCTGCACGCTGCGGCCGACCGCGACGACGTCGCCGCCGGGGGGCTGCTCGGCGTTGGCCTGCTCGAGGTGGACGGCGTCACGCAACGGTGGCTCGCCGACCACGAACGCGACCACGGCGGCGACGAGCCCGGCCAGGAGCCCAGCTGCCAGCCCCCGGCGCAGGTTCGCGGTCAACGCCGCCGGTGTCACCTCGGATCCGCTGCGGCGAGCGGTCAGTGGCAGGGGACGCCGAGCAGGTGGCGCGCGTCGTGGAAGACCTCGTGCAGAAGTGGGCTCCCGCCGGTCAGCGCCCCCTGCTCGAACAGCACCGCGTACACCGCGAACAGGGCGGCCGCCGCCACGAGCGCGATCCGCCACGACATGCCGGCGAGCGCGCCGGAAAGGAGGTGGGTGTGCATCCGTCGTCCTTCGTGGGATCCTCGTCCCGTCGGTCTGGCGACGCGCAGTCTCCTGGCTCCCGGATCGACGCTGGCCTCCGGCCTTCCCGGATCTCTCCAGTGGCCGTTCGTCGGGCGCCTGTCGGCGCCCCGGAGGGTCGCTCCCCGGTCACAGTGGCGGGACCGCCGCGGGCTCACACCGCGTTCCTGCCGCTGTCGCCGTGCGCGCGCACCCTAGTCGAGGCCGCCGGGCGCTGTCGCGACCTGATCCCGGGGGGGCGCGCCACGGTCGCCGTCACCGACATGGCCGCTCCTGGTCGCGCTCCCCGAACGGTCGTGGACGGCTCGCCTCACGCGTGCGCGACGCCCGTAGCGTCGTCCTCCGGCGACGAAAAGGCATCCAGCGATGGAGCACGTCGAGGTGCAGGGGGTAGCGGTCCCCGCCCTCGGGTTCGGCACCTGGCAGTTGAAGGGCCGCGCCTGCTACGAGGGTGTCCGCCACGCGTTGGAGCTCGGCTACCGCCACATCGACACGGCCCAGATGTACGACAACGAGCATGAGGTCGGCCGGGCACTGCGCGACGCCGACGTGGACCGCGACGAGATCTTCGTGGTCACCAAGATCCCGCCGCGCAACCTGTGGCCCCGCGACGTTCACCGCAGCCACGACGCCAGCCTGCAGGCGCTGGGCACCGACGACGTCGACCTGCTGTTGATCCACTGGCCCACCCGGTCGGTCCCGCTGGGAGCGACGCTCGAGGCGATGCGCGAGCTGCGCGACCAGGGCAAGGCACGCCACCTGGGGGTCAGCAACTTCACCCCCACCCTGGTCGACGAGGCGCTGGAGCACGCCGCGATCGTCTGCAACCAGGTCGAGTACCACCCGTACCTGGACCAGGGGTCGCTCGTGGAGCAGGCCGTCGAGCGCGACCTGGTGCTCACGGCCTACTCACCGCTGGCCAAGGGCCGCGTCCTCGATGACCCGACGCTGGAGGAGATCGCCCAGGTCCACGGCAAGACGCCGGCGCAGGTCACGCTGCGCTGGCTGATCCAGCAGCCCAACGTCGCCGTGATCCCCCGCTCGTCGGACCGCGCACACCGTGCCGAGAACGTCGATGTGTGGGACTTCGGGCTCAGCGACGACGAGATGCAGCGGATCGACGCGCTGCAACGCGGACAGCGCCTGATCGATCCGGGGTTCGCACCCGAGTGGGAGACCTGAACCTGCACGGCGGCGCGGCGGCCGACGGCCCGGCGAGGGCGGCCGGGTCACGCCGTCCGTCGTGACACGTAGTCGCGGACGATGAAGCCGCCCAGTTGGTCGCCGCTGCTCTGGAAGATCTGCCCACCGGTCAGCTGCGCCAAGCGATCAGCGAAGGCCACCAGCCGTGGGTCGTCCTCGAGCAGGAAGACGTGCAGCGCGATGCCCGACCGCGCCAGTCGCAGCGCCTCCCGCAAGGTCCGTTCGAGGGTCTCGCGTACCGGCGGCCAGTTGAACACCGCGGTGTCGCCGTCCAGGTGCGCGGTGGGTTCACCGTCCGTCACCATGATGACCTGCTTGACCGGCCGTGGATCGTCGTTGAGCAGGCGGCGTGCGAGCAGGAACGCGTGGTGCATGTTTGTCCCGTACACCCGGTCGGAGGCGGCCGCTCCGAGGTCCGCGGGCTGCATCCGCCGGGCGTAGTCGGAGAAACCGACCAGGTACAGCGAGTCCTGGCGGTAGGTGCCCTCGATCAGGGCGTGCAGGGCCAGCGCCATCCGTTTGGCGGGGACGAAGTGGCCTCGCAGCGGCATCGAGAACGACAGGTCCAGCAGCAGCGCGGTGGCGGTGCGGGGTCGGACCTCAAGCTCGGCCACCTCGAAGTCGTCGGGTGACAGCGACACCCGCGCACCGGGTGGACGATCCGCTGTCGAGCGCAGCACAGCGTTGGCGATCGTGGGCTGCACCGCGATCGGCTCGCGGTCACCGAACCTCCACCGGCGGGTCTGGCCGGTGGTCTCCGCCTCGGCGCCGACGGCGCGGATCGCGGTGTGGCGACGGATCCGGTGCATCAGGTGGGTCAGGGCACGCTGTCCCAGGATCCGCGCGCCCCGCGGCGTGAGCTCCAGGCGCCCCGCCCGCCGCTGGAGCACGCCGGCCTCCTCCAGCGCACGCTCCACCCGGCGCAGCCGGCGCAGGTCGTCTCCGGCGTCGTCGCCAAGGTGACGGCGCAGGGCGTCCTCGTCGACGTCTTCGAGGCTCGCGCCGGCGTACTCACCGGCGAGTTGGCGGTCGAGGTCCTCCAGCTCGCCCAGCCGCTCGAAGGCGTCCACCGCGCCCGACAGCGGCACCGGGTCGCCGGGTCCGCCGGGCGACGCCTGGTCCCACGGCAGGTTCGGCAGCAAGCTGCGCAGCTGCTGCTGGAGCTGGCTGAACTGGAACGCCAGGTCGAGGTCCTCGAGGACCGCGCGTGACAGCTCCTCGAGCTCGCGGCGCTGCTGGGGCGTCATGCTGGCCAACAGCCGGCTCATCGCCGCCATCCGCCGCGCGAGCATCTCCAGCAGCGCGTCGAGGTCGGCGGGGCGCTCGGGGAAGAACCGCCCGTGGCGCTCCAGGAACTGGTCGAGGTCGGGGTCCTCCCCGCGGGTCCGCGCAGCGAGGAGCGCGTTGAGGTCGGCCAGCATCGCGGCGAAGGCGGCGACGTCCTCGGGTGTGAGGTCACGCAACGCGCCGGAGAGCTGCCGGAAGTAGCTGTCGAGCACCTGCCGGCGCAGGTCGTCGACCAGCTGCGCGAACCGCGCGGCCGCGACCTCAGACCGGAACCGGTGGTCGGCCAGCTCGGCGATCGCTTCCCCCAGGGCGTGCGGGAGCTCGCCCAGGCGGAGCTCGGCGAACCGGGCGTCCGGGGAGTCGTCGGCTGCGAGCGCGTCGCGCTCCAGCGCGACGATCCCGTCGAGGCGGTCGCGCAGCTCCGCCAGGGCCCCCCCCGGATCGATGCTCCCCTCCAGCCGCTGACGGGCGTCGCCCAACCGCCGGCGCAGCTCGTCCAGGCCACGCAGCTCCCCGTCGACGCCGCGGCGCAGCAACCGGCGCAGCGCGACTTGTCCCCCGCGGCCCACCAGCAGGTCGTCAGCGAGTGCGTCGAGGACCTCACCGGCGTCGACGTCCTCGCCCAACGGGTCCTGGCTGCCGTCCCAGCGGCGGTAACGGGCGCGCATGCGTTCCAGCGTAGTGGCCGCCGGCGGGAGAGCCGGGGCGGTGGCCTGGAGACGTTGTGTGCCGCGCTGGGTGTGCCGCGCCGGGTGTGCCGCGCCGGGTGTGCCGCGCCGGGTGTGCCGCGCCGGGTGTGCCGCGCCGGGTGTGCCGCGCCGGGTGTGCCGCGCCGGGTGTGCCGCGCCGGGTGTGCCGCGCCGGGTGCGCCGCGCCGGGTGAGCCGCGCTGGCCGTTGCCGGGTTCGGCCGCCTCACATCGGGGGTGCGTCGATCCCGACCAGCTCGTAGACGACCTCGCCGTCGACCGTCTCGGCATCCAGAAGCCGCTCGATCAGCGCCTCCAACGCGTCGCGGTGGTTCTCGAGCGACTCGATCGCGTGCTTCTCGGCCTCGCGCATCAGGCGGGCCACCTCCTCGTCGATCATCCGTTGGGTGGCCTCGGCGAACGGACGCTGCCGGAACGGCTGGCGGTCGCCGTTGTCGTCGCCGAGCCCGATCCCGGCGTCCTTTGAGTACCCCACGGGCCCGAGCTTGTCCGACAGGCCGAAGTCGCGGACCATGCGGGCCGCCACCTCCGTCGCGTTGCGCAGGTCGTTCGCCGAACCGGTCGACGCCTCGCCGAGGACCAGCAGCTCGGCGGCGCGTCCCCCGACCCGGACCGCCAACGTGTCCAACAGGTAGCTCTCGATGTGCAGGCGGCGTTCGTCGACAGGCAGCTGTTCGGTTGCGCCCAGCGCCCGGCCGGTCGGCAGGATCGTGACCTTGGCGACCGGATCGGCGCGTTCGCTCAACGCCGCCACGATCGCGTGGCCCGACTCGTGCACCGCGACGCGGCGCTTCTCGTCATCGGTCAGAGCGCTGGACTCCTCGCGGCGACCGAGCATCACGCGGGTGCGGGCCTGGTCGAAGTCGTCCTGGGTGATGGTCTCGCGTTCGTCGCGGACTGCCGTGATGGCTGCCTCGTTGACGAGGTTCTCGAGTTCCGCGCCGCTGAACCCGGGGGTTGCGCGCGCGACCCGGTCGAGGTCGAGGTCGTCGGCGACGGGTTTGCCGCGGGTGTGCACCTCGAGGATGGCTCGGCGGTCATGGCGACGCGGGAGCGGGACCTGCAGCTGCCGGTCGAACCGGCCCGGGCGGAGCAGCGCCTGGTCGAGGAGCTGCGGGCGGTTGGTCGCGGCCATGACCACGACCTGCTCGGTCGGCTCGAAGCCGTCCATCTCGGCCAGGAGCTGGTTGAGGGTCTGCTCCTGTTCGTTGTTGGCCCCGATCGTCGCCGCACCGCCGCGCTTGCGACCGACCGAGTCCAGCTCATCGATGAAGATGATCGACGGGGACAGCTTCCGCGCCTTCTCGAACAGGTCACGCACCCGCGAGGCACCGACACCCACCAGCATCTGCACGAAGCTGGAGCCCTCCACCGAGATGAACGGCACGTCGGCCTCGCCGGCGACCGCCCGCGCCAGCAGCGTCTTGCCGGTCCCGGGGGGGCCCACCATCAGGATGCCGCCGGGCCCGCGCGCGCCGGCGCGGTGGAAGCGTTCGGGCTCCGTGAGGTAGTCGATGATCTCACGGACCTCCTCCTTGACGCCCTCGTACCCGGCGACATCGTCGAAGACCGTGTCGGGACGTTCGGTCGTGATGATGTCGGCCTGCGACTCGCCGATGCCGCGCAGCTGCGACAGCTGGCCCCGGGCGCGGCGTCCGATCCAGATGAACAGCAGGATCAGCAGCAGGAACGGGGCCATGGCGATGGCGATCTCCCAGAACCCTCGCGTCGGCGCTTCCGCGTCGATCGTGACCTCGTGCTCGCGCAGCGTCTGCTCGAGCTGCTCGTTGGGCAGGGCGGTCGGGATCACGGTGGTGAACTGCGAGCCGTCCTCGAGCTCGCCCCGGACCTCCCCCTCGGGCATGATCGTGACCTGTTCGACCTGGCCCTGCTGGACACGGTCCAGGAACGCGGAGTAGTCCAGCTCTTCGCTTCGGGGCTCCGTGGACGCGACGCTGAGCACACCGAACCCGACGATCGCGGCGGCGATCAGCACCCACCGCAGCCAGGGGGGCATCGACGGCACCGAAGGGCCGGCACTGCGGCGGCTGCGGTCGACGCGTTGCCCGCCCGTGCGTTCTCCAGGCAGGTGCGGGGAGGATCGGTGGGGACTCACGACCCAAGGGTAACGACGGCCGACTCGGCCACTGGACCGTTCGACCGTGCGTCAGACGCCCCGGAAGCGGTCCACGCCGGGCGCGGCCTCGTCCTTGTTCAGCCGCTTGGACAGGTGCAGCCCCTCGAGCGCGAACTCGACCACGCTCGCCGCCGCCGCGGGGCTCTCGGCGGGGACGTCCAGCTCCTCCATCAGTCGCGCCAGCCCCGGTATCTCGTCGCCGAACTGACCGAGCAGGTCCGCCCCGGCCATCGCGTCGTGCGTCTCGACCGAAACGCCGCGGTCGAAATGGGCCAGCAGCGGGCGCAGGTCATGGCGGCCGAGGTAGCGGCGCCACACGGTCAGGACCGCCTGCCGCAGCAGCCGCGCCACGATCTGCTCCTCACGACCTTCCTCGAGGGTGTCGAACTCGATCCGGCCGAGCGCGGCGGGGACCACCGGCCACAGGTCCACGACCCGGGGCACGGCCTGCGGCTCGCCGGTGCGTAGCGCCCGGCGCACCGCCCCGGCCACCAGCGTCTCGCGCGCCCCGATCGTGTACCGCACCGAGACACCCGACCGGTGGTTGACCTGGTTGCTGCCGCGCAGTTGCCGGGTCAGCTCCGCCAGGACCTCCTCCAGGAAGGACGGGACCCGCACGTCGGCGCCGGGCGGTGGCGGGGCGGCCTCCTGGCGAGCGATCGCGATCTCGTCGTCGACGGTCCGCGGGTAGTGGGTGCGCAGCTGTGTGCCGAAGCGATCCTTGAGCGGAGAGATGATGCGGCCACGGTTGGTGTAGTCGTCGGGGTTGGCGGTGGCGACCAGGACGACGTCCAGCGGCAGGCGGATCTTGTATCCGCGGATCTGCACGTCGCGTTCCTCGAGGACGTTGAGGAGCCCGACCTGGATGCGCTCGGGCAGGTCCGGGAGCTCGTTGAGCGCGAAGATGCCGCGGTTGGTCCGCGGAAGCAGGCCGTAGTGGATGGTGCGTTCGTCGCCGAGGTAGCGGCCCTCGGCGACCCGGATCGGGTCGACGTCACCGATCAGGTCGCCGACCGACGTGTCGGGCGTGGCCAGCTTCTCGCTGAAGCGTCGGTCACGCGCGACCCACTCGACCGGGAGGTCGTCGCCGTGCTCGGCGGTCAGGTCACGGCAGCGGGCGCAGATCGGGTGGTAGGGGTGGCAGTTGACCTCACAGCCGGCGGCGACCGGGGCCGTCTCATCGAGCAGGTCCGCGAGCCGCCGCACGATGCGGGACTTGGCCTGTCCCCGCTCGCCGAGCAGGATCAGGTCGTGGCCGGCGAGGATCCCGCGTTCGAGGTCGGGAACCACCGTGGCGTCGAACCCCACCACGTCCGGCAAGAGAGGGTCACCCGACCGCAGCCGCGCGATGAGGTTGGCGCGGAGCTCCTGTTTGACCGTGCGGTCGGGGTAACCAGCGCCGCGGAGTCCGCCGAGGGTTCTGGGAGCGTCCATGCCCGCAATCTAGACCGTGACAACCGGTGGTCGTGGTCCTTGATCTGGCGTCACAACCGGTGGTCGTGGTCCTTAGATCTGGCGTCACAACCGGTGGTCGTGGTCCCTGCTGGGACGGCTCGGCCCACGATGTGGCGACTGGCACCGGTGCGGTCACTCGGGGTGGACCGGGACGTCGGTCGCTCCGGGACCGCCCGTTGCGATGTTGTCGCGTGCGCGGTCGCGTTCGAACGGCAGCGGCCACACGTTGCTGGTGCACGCCCCCGTGTCGATCGACTGCTGATCCATCACCGGGGCGCGGTCGCCGGGGTCCTGGTGCGCGGCGCACGCGAAGTGGTCGAGGTTCAGCCAGTGACCGACCTCGTGCAGGACGACGTAGTGGCGGTAGTCGTCGAGGCTGCGGTCGGCATAGGTCGCGGTGGCGCTGCGCCAGCGGTCGTCGTTGATGTAGACGTCGTCGCCGACCCGGCAGCTCCAGTCGGCGCTGCAACCGGGACTGGCCGCGGCGACGTCCTGTGGGGATGCCAGCCACAGGTGGAAGCTGGCGGGTTCACCCTGCGGGACGCGCGTGTAGCGGAAGTCGTTGTCGAGTGCCCAGCCGCGCTGGTCGACCAGGGTCCAGTCCGCGTGCTCGGCGAAGAACCCCGGATCGCCGTGAACGGGACCGTGCTGGTCCCTGACGCCGACCGTGTACCGCAACGTCTGGATCGGCGGGAAGGCGGCCTCCGCCACGCGGAACAGGACCCGGTCGGTGACGGCGGCCGGGCCGCCCAGGGCACGCACCTCCTGGATCGTGTCGGCCCGGTCCACGATCCACTGCAGCAGGTCGTAGCTCACGCTGTCGGGCCCGCGGGTCAGCAGGATCGGCGCGCCGAGGACGCCGCCGTGGGAGGCGGCGGCCAGCGCGTCCGGGAACGTGTCGCCACGGCTGAGCAGGATCCGCTCGGCGGTGAAGCCCAGGTGCTGCTCGAGGTAGGTCGCGATCAGCTGCGCGGTGTCGCTGCGATCGCGTCCACCGAGCCGGTTGGTGTCGATGCCCAGCTCGCGGATGCGCGCAGCGACCTGCTCGGACAGGACCGCCTCGCCGCCGACGAGGACGGCCAACTCGGCGCCCACGTCCCGCAGCGCCGCAGCGGCCGCCGGGTGCAGGTCGTCGGTGGTCGACAGCAGGATCGGGTTGCGGTTGGCGTACGCGCCGGGACCGACCGTCAGGGCATCGGGGAAGTCAGCGCCGTAGGCGACGAACACCGTCCGCTGGTCGTGGATCGTCCCCACGCCGTGGCGGTCGGCGAGCTGGCGCGCGATGTCGGCTGCGGTCTCGTAGCGCGTCTGGCCGGCGACGCGCTCTGTCCGGTAGCCGCCCTCGCGCAGCTGCGCCCCGACCGCAGCGCCGATCGCGTCACTCCCACCGAGGATGGTGACCCGCTGTACCCCGAGGTCGCGGAGCACCTGCCCGGTGCGTTCAGGCAGATGGTCGCGCCAGCTGAGCACGACGGGCGCCCCGATCCCCCCCGCCAGCGACGACCCGGCCAACGCATCGGGGAAGTCGTTCGCGGAGGCCAGCACCGCACTGGTCGCGCCGCCGGTGAAGGTCCGCTGTGCGATCGCGGCTGCGGTGTCGATGCGGTCGGCGCCGGCGATCCGGTCGGTGGACTCGCGGCCGTGAACGGCTGCTGCCGGGACCGCGAAGGCCAGCGTCGCGACGGCGGCGAGCAGGACGATCAGGTGACGTCGGACGATGCAACCTCCCTCGGACGATGCAACCTCCCGGGTGTGGCCCCGACGGTGGCCGCAGCGCGACGTCGTGCCCACCGTCGGCCCCGTCCGGACGTCGACGGCGGAAAGCGCCAACTCCTAGCCGCCGGGTGGCCCGTGCACCGACCCTTGCCCGGCGTCGCGGAAGGTCCCGCCGGCGACAGGGGCGTACTCCCAGTCGTATCCGTCGCGCCGCAGCGTGAGAACGATCACCCCGTATGTGGCGTCGCTGGCCGCCTCCGACCCCGCCCGCCGCGGCTGGCGGAGTCGGTACAGGCTCCGCCCGCCGGTCCCGACCACGAACTGGCGGATCCCGTGGCTGGTGTCCAGGAGTCCGCGGGGGTCCAGCGGGGCGTAGCGCTCGTACAGGTGGTCGTGGCCCGCCAGGACGATCTCGGCGCCGTGCTCGTACAGGGCGGTCCAGAACGCAGCGGTCGCGTCGCTGTCGCCGTGCGGGCCCGAGCTGAAGCGCGCATGGTGCCAGTACGCCACGACGTGACGGTCGGCGTTGGCGGCGAGGTCTCCACGTAGCCAGCGTTCCTGCGCGGATCCGGGTCCGCAACCACCCACCGCGCCGCAGTTGCTGTTGAGGACGATCGCGTGCCAGTGCGGGCCGAGGTCGTAGCTGTAGTACCCGGCGCCCCGCGGGCCGGCGGCGGTACCGAAGTAGTCGAAGTACGCGGTGGCGGAGTCGGTGCCGTAGTCGTGGTTGCCGGGGGCGGGGCGCGTGCGGTGACGGTGGCGACCCCAGGACGGGTCGTAGCAGCGGGCGAACTCGGTGGCGGTTCCCCGGTCGTAGACGTTGTCACCGAACGTGGCGACGGTGCCGTCGATCTCGTCGAGAAGCGCCGCGGTCGCCTCGTCGCCGGAGCTCTCACACGAGGCGATGTCCCCGGCGCCGACCAGGACCGCCGGGCGTTGTCGGGGCTCGCTGGCCGCGGTGGGCTCGGTGGTCACCGCCCCGCCTGGCTCTGAGGCGTCGATGCGACCACCGGCGGTGTCGGACGTGGCGGTCGGCGGATCGCTGACTGGCCCGCGGGTGCATCCGACCATCCCGAGCACACCGGCCACCGTGATGGCGGCACCCAGCCGCATCCTGTGGTGGACACCCATCCCGAGCGACGCTACCGGCCGCTGGAGCCGGTCATCGGCACGTTCAGGTCGACCAGCTCGTACCGCAGCGGGCACATGCGGCCGGCCGCGCGGCAGGTCAGGCGCCACGCCTCCGGGTCGGGACGCGCCCGCACCGTGGCGGCCACGCGTCGCCCGTCGATCGTGGCGAAGGTGATCTCGTGCAGGTCTCCGTCGACGCGACCTCGGCCGATCGCGCGGAGCGCACCGACCGCGGTCAGCCCCAGCCTGTCCCGGATGAAGGTCTCGGCTGCCTGAACCGCGAACGGATAGCAGCTGCGGCCCCGGTAGTGGGCCAGATCGATCGTGCCGGCCTCGTACCGCTCGATCACCTCGGGGGCGTCCGTGGGGCTGACCCACCCGAAGTACAGGCCCTCGGGGAGGATCACGAGGTTGCCGGCGAAGCGGTCACCGCCGATGTGTGAGCACTCCCAGGTCTCGGCCGGTCGCGCGACGCTGAGCGCCGCCGCGAGCGGCCGGCCGAACTCGGCGCAGCACGGGTCGTGGGCGCCGTTGGTGCACACAAGGTACGGACCGCGGCTGACCGCCCGGCCTCCGACCGACCGACCCGCCGCCAGCGGGGAGAGATCGTGGTCGAGCAGCCCCGCGGCATCGTCGAAGGTCAGCTGCTCCACCCAGCAGGCACGGGGCGTGGAGTGCGCGACGAAGCAGGTGACCGCGGCACCGTCGTCGGCGGCGCGACCGTGGCGACGGATCACGATCAGGCGGGCGTCGACCTGCCGTGCACGGCGCCGCAGCTCTCCGCCGATCGCCGGCTGCAGCCGGCTGTCGATGACAGCGTCGTGTCCCCAGGCTCCCGGCTGCTCGAGCGCGATCCAGCGGCGGATGCGCGAGGCCGTGGCCAGCAGCGGTTCCGCACGGGTCCGTGCCGCCCGCGAGCAGGAGAACCGCTCACTCACCGCCGGCCACGAGCAGACCCTCGCGGATCAGCCGCCGCACCAGCACAACGCGGCTGTCTTCGTCCAGCTCCGTCAGGTCGCCGACACGGAGTCCCTGGGCGCTCAGCAGTCGGCCGATCACCGGCTCGAGTTCCGCCGGGAGCGTGAGGCGCCGGTCGCCGAGTTGCAGGTGGGCTCGCCCGTCGCGGACGTCGAGGTGGGCCACGGCACCGTCGCGGCGGCTGACGCGGCTGTCCTGGTCGAGGGCGTCGAGGTCGAGCAGCTGGCGTAGCTGCCCATCGAGGACCGGTGGCCGCGACGCCCAGAAGCGGTCCGCCAGCCGCGCGGCGAGCTTCCCGCCGTCGCGCTCCTCGATCCAGGTCGCGAGCTCCTTCAGCCGGGCGGAGACCGTCCCGGCGAACCCGGCCGGATCGGTGGCGTACCCGGCGGGGAGCGCCTGACGGAAGCGGACCTCGTCGGCCGCGTCGGTGACCACCTGGGTGAACAGGTCGTGCCAGGTGACGCTCCGGATGCCGAGCGTCAGGTGCAGCGACGCGGTGTCGACCGTCCGCGCCGCGTGCAGCATGCCCCGCGGGACGTACAGGCAGTCGCCAGGCGCGAGTTCGACGTCCAGGACCGGCTCGCCGGGATCACCGAGTGACGGATCCCAGCGCTGTGATGCCACGGGATCGTCGACGACGGGCGCGTAGGTCACCCAGTGTTTCCGGCCGAACGTCTGCATGGCGAAGACGTCGTGGATGTCGTGGTGGACGTTCAGGCCGGTGGCGACCGGCGGTGTGAGGTAGGCGTTGGCCTGCACGGGCTGGGTGAGGAACGCCTCCAGCTCGCGGCAGAAGCGGGTGACCGGCTCCCAGTAGCGGTGCAGGCCCTGCAGCACGATCGTCGCGCCCTCGTCGAACAGCTTCAGGACGCGTCCGATGTCGGGCAGGTCGGTCAGCCGCTGACCGCCCAGCGTGCCGCTCCGCGTGTAGCTGGCGCGTGGGAGCGTGTTGCCTGCCCGCACCAGGCGGAACGCCGGCGGCCGCGGCGACATCGTGGCGAGGATCCGGTCGACGTCGTCGAACGACAGCAGATCCGCGAAGTCGTCATCGCCGCGGCGCCGGTGCAGGTGCGCGGAGCACTGCCAGGCCTCCCGGAGGAAGCGGTCGGCGTCCCCGACGCAGCGACGCAGGCTGCGCGGGACCCCGGATGGCACCGGGCTCAGGCGTCCTCTCCGTCGGCGTCGGCGGCGTCGGCCGCGTCGGCGGCGTCACTGTCGGCGGCGTCGGTGGCGTCACTGTCGTCGGCGTCGCTGTCGGCTGCGTCACCGTCGGTGGCGTCCGCCGCGTCACCGTCGGCAGCGTCGCCCTGAGCCCGCGGCGGCGATGCGGCGGTGAAGGCGGTGTCGATGTCCTCGTCGGTCACGCGCAGCTTGGTGGTCATGCGATCCCCTCTCGTTGTCCGACGCCGGCACCCTACCGCTTGCCGGAAACGGGCTCCGAGCCCGCTCGCGACCGGGCCGCACGCAGGTCGCCACGGCCGCCGGTTGCCTGCGGCTGTCATCCTCCGGCCCCGACAGTCGGCGGGTGCGATGATGCAAACCGCGGGACACGACCCGGTTAGGTGGACGGGTGGCCCAGGAAAGTGACAGACCATGCAGCAGCGACCCGATGCGCGACCGTTGGAGCCGATCGCCGGTGGCGCGGACGAGGAGCCTCCGCCCGAGATCGACGAACGCCGGCTGGGCGTGGGCACGGGGGACACGGCCGACAGCGACGCCACGGCCGAGGAGGCCCCTTCCGAAGCCGACCAGCCCGCCACCGGCGACCCGACCGGCACCGGTCGGCCGGTGCTCGACGATCACCACGTTGAACGTGACCAACACGACGTGGAACGTGACCAACCTGACCGATGACGGATCGCACCCATGAAGGATCGCCGACCGATGCGTACGATGGGTAACGAGCCGATCACCAGGAGCAGCGGTGGATCCTGAGGCGCTGTGGGAGCGCTACCACGAGACCCACGACGGTGCCGCCCGCGACGCCCTGATCCTGCATTACTCGCCGCTGGTCAAGTACGTCGCCGGCCGGGTCGGCGTGAGCCTGCCGGACACCATCGAGCACACCGATCTGGTCTCCTATGGGATCTTCGGGCTGATCGACGCGATCGAGCGCTTCGACCCCGCCAAGGGGGTGAAGTTCGCGACCTATGCGGTGACGCGGATCCGCGGGGCGATCATCGACGAGCTGCGCAAGGTCGACTGGGTGCCGCGCTCGGTGCGCAACAAGTCCAAGGCGATCGCCGGCGCGATACGCCGGCTGGAGATCGAGCTCGGGCGGACACCCAGCGATCAGGAGATCGCCGTCGAGCTCGAGGTGACCGTCGAGGAGTTCCACCGCATGCTGGAGGAGACCGCCTACACCTCGATCGCGGAGCTGGACCGCACGCTCGGAGGTGACGGCGACGAGCAGATCACGCTGGTCGACACGCTCCAGGACACGGCGACGTTGGGCCCCCTGGACGCCATCGACGAGCAGGCGACCCGCGACATCCTCGTCCAGTCGATCGGGAAGCTGTCCGAACGCGAACAGAAGATCATCGCGTTGTACTACTTCGAAGGCATGACCCTGGCCCAGATCGGGGGTGTCCTCGGGGTGACGGAGTCGCGGGTCTGTCAGATCCACTCCAAGGCCGTGATCACTCTGCGCAACAAGATGATCGACGCGATGGCGAGCTGAGCGCGCGCAACCGGGTCCGACAGCGTCACGGTCTGCCTGTCGCCGCCAGTGGTGCCCATCCGGCGCCAGGTGCGCCCATCCGGCCGGACCTGTTCGCCGCGGTGGCGTTACCGTCGCGGGTGTCACGACTCGAGGAGACGGGTGGCGATGAACGACGGTGCCAAGGAAACCTTGAGCATCACGGACAACCGGACGGGGCGCCGCTACGAGGTCGAGCTGGTCGACGGTGCGGTCCGCGCGATGGATCTGCGTCAGATCAAGGTCTCCGACGACGACTTCGGCCTCCTCGTGTACGACCCGGCCTTCCGCAACACCGCCAACTCCCGCAGCGAGGTCACGTTCATCGACGGGGCCGCTGGGGTGTTGCGCTACCGCGGGTACGCGATCCAAGACCTCGCCGACCGCAGCAGCTTTCTCGAGGTGGCCTACCTGCTGGTTCACGGGGAGCTGCCCAGCAAGGACCACTACGACGAGTGGGTGTTCGACATCACCCACCACACGATGATCCACGAGAACATCAAGAAGTTCATCGACGGGTTCCATCACGACGCCCACCCGATGGGCATCCTGGTCGGCACGGTCGGCGCGTTGTCGACCTTCTACCCCGAGGCCAAGCAGATCCACGATCCCGAGGTGCGCCACAAGCAGATCGTCCGGCTGATCGCGAAGTTCCCCACCCTGGCGGCGTTCGCCTACCGCCACTCGATCGGGCTGCGCTACGCCTACCCCGACAACCACCTGTCCTTCCCCGGGAACTTCCTCAACATGATGTGGAAGAAAACCGAGCTGAAGTACGAGCCCGATCCGGTCCTGGAACGGGCGATGGACGTTCTGTTCATCCTCCACGCCGACCACGAGCAGAACTGCTCGACCACCACGATGCGGACGGTGGGAAGCTCCGACGCCGACCCGTACTCGTCGGCCGCGGCAGCCGTCGCCGCGCTCTACGGCCCCAAGCACGGCGGAGCGAACGAGCAGGTGCTACGGATGCTCGAACAGATCGGCGATGTCCGGCAGGTCCCCGAGTACGTCGAGCGGGTCAAGCACGGTGACTTCCGCCTGATGGGCTTCGGCCACCGCGTGTACAAGAACTACGACCCGCGCGCGCGGGTGGTGCGCGACCTCGCCCACGAGGTGTTCGGGGTGACGGGGAAGAACCCGCTGATCGACATCGCCGTCGAGCTCGAACGGATCGCGTTGGAAGACGACTACTTCCTCGAGCGCCGCCTGTACCCCAACGTGGACTTCTACACGGGGATCATCTACCAGGCGATGGGCTTCCCCACCGACATGTTCCCGGTGCTGTTCGCCATCGGTCGGATCGCGGGCTGGGTCGCCCAGTGGCAGGAGAACCTGCTCGACGAGGAGCAGGCCATCGCCCGTCCCCGCCAGCTGTACGTCGGTCCCGCCGAGCGCGACTACGTCCCGATCGACCAGCGCGGCTGACGCCGGGCTCGACATCGGACGTGGGGCCGTGCCCTGTGGCCAGCAGCAGCCGCTGTCTGGGATCCTGAGTCGCGAGGAGTGTCCATGTCGGTCTTCGACGGTGTCGGCGTGGCGCTCGTCACGCTCTTCGACGCCGACGGGAGGTTGGACACCGATGCCACGGCCGAGCACGCCGAGCGTCTGGTCGAGGCAGGTGTCGCCGCGGTGGTGGTGGCGGGCAGCACCGGTGAGGCACCGACGCTGGACACTGATGAGCGCCTCGCGCTGGTCGCGACCGTCCGCCGGCGGATCGCCGGACGGGTGCCGGTGGTGGTGGGGACCGGAGCGCCATCGGCGCGCCAGGCCGTGGGTCTGACCCGGGCCGCGTGTGACCACGGCGCCGATGCGGTGCTGGCGCTCTCCGGCCTGCAAGCCGCCGATCCACGGCCCTACTACGAAGCGGTGCGGGACGCCGCGGGCGACGTTCCCGTGTTGGCCTACCACTTCCCCACCATGGCGCCGCCGGGGATCCCGGTCGCTGCTCTGGCGTCGCTCCCGGTGGTCGGCGTCAAGGATTCGACCGGCGACCCCGACCGGCTGTTGCACACACTGGACGCGTATGACGGCGACGTCTACGTCGGCTCCTCAGCGCTGCTGACCATGGCGGGGGCCGTGGGATGCCGCGGTGCCATCCTGGCGCTGGCCAACCTCGAACCCCGAGGCTGCGTCGAGGCGTTCGGCGGCGACGGAGGCGCCCAGCGGGCCCTCGCACCGGTCCACCGGCGCGTGGCGTCACCGTTCCCGCGGGGACTGAAGGAGGCGCTGGCCGAGTCCTTCGGGACCTCGCCGGTGTGCCGGATGGGCTGAACCGCTTCAGCAGGGCCGACCGTCGACGGCGTCGAGCTCCCCACGACGATCGTCGGGGATGACCGACCGGTCCCCGACCAGCAGCAGGTCCACCTGGGGCGCTCCGCAGGTCGCCGCCAGGTCCCGGGTGATCGTCGGGACGAAGTCGGCGGCGACGAGGACAACAGGCGCACCGGCGTCGGCGGCGATGCCCGCCGCCGCCAGCCCGTAGCCCCAGCCGTCGCCGTGGTAGCCGTTGAGGATGACGAACCGGCGGGGGCCGCTCGCGGTCGCCCCCCACAGTCGGGTGGCGATCGCCCCGGCGGTCTCCGCACGACTGGGGCCCGCCACCCGGTCGGGGTGGGGCACCGCCCCGGCCACCGCGTCGGACAGCGCAGCCGTTCCGCCCACAACCACCGTGCGGACGGGGAGGTCGCGGGCAAGCCAGTCGCGGACGGCGTCATGCAGCGAAGCGGTCGGACTGAGCAGAACCGGGTGGCCGGCGCGGGCAGCGAACGCCCCGCCGGTCACCGAGTCCGCCCAGCCGGCGTTCGGATCGTGGGCCGGGCCGTGGCTCCGGGCGAGGATGACCTGGTTGCTTCCCGGACGCAGTCGCCGGACCTCGTCGGCGACGGCGAGCGCGGTCTCCACCCGCGTGGCTCCGCTCAGACGGCGGGTGACGTAGCCGTCGGCCTGGACGGCGCTCTCGACCGCGACGCCGACCGCGTCGTGACCTCCCAGCAGGTACACGGTCGCGCCCGGCGGGAGGACCCGGCGCAGCTCAGTGCGTGTGACGGTGGACAGCGCACCGGTGGTCGTGAACAACAGCGGGGCGCGCCCGGCCAATGCCGATCCGGCGAGCGAGTCCGCGAAGACGTCGTCTCGGGACAGCACCGCGTACGGAGCTGCACCCGGCGCGAAACGGGCCTGGCTCAACCCAACGCCGGCGGCAGTGGGGGTGGCTTCGTCGACGCGCTCGGTCGTTGCGGGGTCGCCATCGAAGCGCACAGCGGGGGTGACCGGTGTGGGTTGCGACGGTGGGCTGTCACCGACCGCGTTGGTGGCCACCACCGTGACCCGGTAGGCCACACCATTGGTGAGGCCGGTCAACCGCGCGGACGTTGTGGATCCGGCCACGGTCACCGTTGTGGAGCCCGGCGCGGCCGCGACGGTGTAGAGCTCCACCGCCGCGCCGCCGTCGTCGGTCGGAGGCAACCACGTCACGCTCGCCCCGCGGTCCGTCGGCGTCGCGCTCACCGTGTCGGGTGCGGTCGGTGGCCGACGTGGGTCGACGACCGCCAGCTCCGTCGGCCAGCCCCCGGCGGCCAGCGCAGCGGTGCGGACGCTGGCGACGTTCCCCGCCTCGTCGGCGACCGTGACCGCCTCGACCGTCCACGTCCCCGGCTCGGCGTACTGAGGCAGCACCGCGTTGGTGCGGAACCGGCCCTGCAGCGCGGTCCCGGACACCAGGTGGCGGGCCGCGTCGACCGTGGCGGTCAGCCGCTGTCGGCCGGACGGGCTGCGCAGCGCAACGCGGGTCAGAGGTTCCGCGCCCGCCGCCACGCCTGACTCGTCATCGCCCAGGTCGAGGGTGAACGTCAACGTGGCGTCGCCAGCGGCGGTGTCGACCCGCTGCGGAGACAGCGACAGGTGGTCCAGCACCGGCGGAGCGGTGTCGGTGGGGCCCGCCGCTTTGGCGGCCACCGACCGCCGGATCTCGGGCAGGCGCTCGTAGAGCCGGTCACCGGGGCAGTCGGTCGACGAGAAGTCCTGGTGGCCGGAGATCGCGGGCACGGTCCGGGAGCTGCTGCTGTTGGAGTACGTGACGTGCGCCTGCGGGTCGAGGCCGTGGCGGGCGGCGAGTTCCGCCAGGGCGTCCTCGAGCGTGCCGACCGCGGCGGCGGTGGGTTCCTCGCCGGGCTGGCCGGGCGCACCGAAGTGGCCCAGCAGGGCCACACCGACGTTGCCGGTGTTGTAGCCGCCGACGTGTGCGCCGGTGACCAGCCGGTTGCGGTCGTCGTGGGCGAAGTCACGCCCGTTGCCTCCGGCATCGCAGCGGCGGCTGTCGCCCCCCGACCAGCGTCCCTCGTAGATGCGGCCATGCGGGTCGATCAGGTACTGGTAGCCGATGTCATCCCATCCGCGGACCTTGATGTGGTAGGCGTAGATGCCGCGCACGACGGCCGCGGGATCGTCGCCGGTGCGGTTGAGGCGAGCGGTGTGATGCACGGTCATCACCTGCGCCACGCCGAAGGATCGCGACCCCGTCCGGATCGACTCGTCGGCCTGCCACTCGGCGCGTGACACGCAGCGCTGCAGCGCATCCGCCGCGGCCGCCGGTCGCTTCCCGATCCGCTCCACAGGACCGTCTGTGGTGTTGATCGCGGCGACGCGGACGTTGGCGGCCACAGGGGGGATGCCGCGGACCTGGTAGGCGTCGGCGTCGTCGCCGGCCACCAGGCCGCTCGCCCACTGCCCCTCGGCGTCGGCGCCGTCCTCGATCAGCGCGATCCACGGTCCCCACATCCGGCCGTGACGGAACCGCACGGCGCCGTTGTCACCCGCTTGGGCGCCGACCCCTTCCCCGTCCCACACCACCCCGAGGTGGTCGATCGGGAACCCCGGCTCCACCACGCCGGCTGCGGCGCGGCGGACGTCCAGCAGCGTCCGTGGCCGGCGGTGAGCGTCCGAGGCGGCCTGCGGCACGGTCAGGCCAGCGACCAGCACGCACAAAGCCACGACGATCCGCAGCCCGACCCCACGCCCCACGGCTGTTCCCCTCGTCCGCCCGGCGCTCGCGCACCGCCCCGGCACCGCCCGGCCGTCCCCCGTCGCAGCGGCACCTCACTGTCGTGTGGCGGCCGGCCGTCGTCAACCGCGTCCACGCTGGATCGTTCCGGCCGCTGCAGCTGCCAGACTGCGGACACCCGCGCGGAGGACGACGTGACCGAGACCCACGACGAGGGCTGGGGCGCCACCGTCCGTGGGGGGCGGCGTCGGGGACGACGCAGCGTGCGGGTCGTCCTGGTGATCGTCGTGCTGGTGGTGCTCGCCGCGGCGGCGACGGGCGTCGGGGCGGCCGTGTACGCCAGCGCGCAGATGCAGCACGTCGAGGTCGGTGGCCTCGACGGCGCAAGCCGTCCTCTGCACGTGTTGGTCGTGGGTTCCGACAGCCGCGCCGGGCTGACACCTGAGCAGCAGCGTGAACTCGCGACCGGCGACACCGCCGGCGAACGCGCCGACACGATCTTCCTGATGACCGTCTCCGGCCGGCGCGCGGCGGTGCTCGCCTTCCCCCGGGACCTGTACGTCGAGCGCTGCGACGGTTCGACGGGCCGCATCAACGGGGCGTTCGCGATCGGCGGGGCGGACTGCCTGGTGCGCACGGTGCGGGACCTGTCCGACATCCCGATCGATCACTACCTCGCCGTGCACTTCCTGGGCTTCCGGCACATCGTCGACGCGGTCGGCGGCGTCGACCTCTGCCTCGACCAGCCCATCGCCGACCCCTTCGCCGGGATCGACCTACCGGCAGGCTGTCAGCGGCTGGACGGCCGACAGGCGCTGGGCTACGTCCGGGTCCGCAAGATCGACAGTGACCTGCAGCGCATCGAGCGCCAGCAACAGTTCCTCAAGGCGCTGGCGCAGGAGGTCATCTCGCCGTCGGTGGCGCTGAACCCGCTGCGCCTGTACGAGACGGCCGGGCGGGTCGGGAACGCCCTCACCGGCGACCAGGGGCTGGGCACGGTCGCGCTGGTTCGGCTGGGGTTCGGCATGCTCGGCGTCGCATCCGGCAGATCGGTGACCCACACCGTCCCCGCCACGCCCGCCAACGTCGGCGGTGGCGCTGTGCTGCGGGTGAACGAGGACGAGGCCGAGCAGCTCTTCGAGCGCTTCCGGGACGGTTCGGTCCTGGCCGAGGCCGCTGGCGGGGCGCAGGTCGACCCGGCCGACGTGGAGGTCAGGGTCCTGAACGGCGCCGGCATCACCGGGCTCGCGGCACGCACCGCGGATCGGCTGCGCTCCGAAGGCTTCCGCGTCGTCAGCGTCGCTGACGCCTCGCAGCAGGTCGACCGCACGGTGGTGAACCACCCGCGAGGGCGGCGGACCCAGGCCGAGGCGGTCGCCCGTGCGCTGGACGGGCGAGGCGAGCTGCGCGAGGACCCGACGGTCGAGACGGTCACGATCGTGCTCGGCCCCGACGCAGCGTGACTGCGCCGCGCTCTAGGGCCGGGGGTCGGGGCGCACGTCCAGCAGCTGCGCGAGCTGCGCGGCGTTGCGTACCCCGTAGTCGCGGTAGCAGTTGTTCATGATCGCGTGTGTCTCGCGGGCTTGGACGCTGAGCTGCTGGACGCGGGCTGCCCACTGGGCCAGCTCCTCGGTGGAGTACAGGTAGGCGAACCGCTCCGCGGCCGTGATGCCCTCCTTCTCCCAGGTCTCGCGGTTGTGGCCGTGGAACCGGATCACCGCCAGGCGGTCCGTGGTCGCGGCGACGACCGGCGGGACGGAGGTCTCGAAGCCCTGCGGCTCGTCGACGCACACGTAGGCCAGACCCAGCTCCTCCAACAGGTCGAGGGTGCGGTCGGCGTCCGCCCCGTCTATCCACGAACGGTGGCGGAACTCGACCGCGAGGTCGTAGTCGGGGAGCCGCTGCGGGAGCTGCGCGAGGTAGTCGCGTGCCGCTCGGCCGGGGCGGAACCACGGCGGGAACTGGAAGAACACCGCTCCGAGCTTCCCCGCGGAGTGCAACGGCATCAGCGCCGTGCGGACGTGCTCGAAGGCGCGGTCGACCGCATCCGACGGCAGGTGCGAGAGGTACACCCGCCGCCTGCCCTGGTGCTCGACAGGCAGGTCGGCGAGGACGTCGTCCCACACCGCATCGGGTGATGCGGGGTGGTGGGTGAGGAGCGAGAACGCCTTGATGTCCATGCGGAAGTCGTCGGGCGTGCGTTGGGTCCACAGCGCGGCCAGCTCCGCGGTGGGCGGGTAGTAGTAGGTCGCGTCGACCTCGACCACCTTGAACCGTTCCGCGTAGTAGCGCAGTCGCTCCTCGGCGCTCATCGACCGGCGCGGGTACCAGTCGCTGTCACGGATCAGCGTCCGATCGGTCCACGAGGCCGTGCCGACGCGGACGTCGCCGTTGGCGCCCCGTCCCGGCACCCGACCTCCTTCACGGCCGCCGCCATCCTCGCACACCGGGCGTACCATGCGGTGCCGGCCACGTGAGCGAGGAGACCGTCGGTGCCGCGGCGCAGCTACGGCCGGTTCGACGACCGGCCGCACGACTACGACGCGGTCCTGTACCTGTCGTTCGGCGGGCCCGAGGCGCCCGAGGACGTCATCCCGTTCCTCGAACGGGTGATCCGCGGCCGCAACGTCCCACGCGCGCGTCTCGACGAGGTCGCCGAGCACTATTACCTCTTCGGCGGCGTCAGCCCGCTGAACGCACACAACCGGGCTGTGATCGCAGCCCTGCGTGAAGAGCTGGCGAACCGGGGCCCCGATCTGCCGGTGTACTGGGGCAACCGCAACTGGCATCCGTTGGTGGGCGACACGGTCGGTCGCATGCGTGACGACGGCGTTCGTCGTGCCGTGTGCTTCATCACATCCGCCTACAGCTCGTACTCCAGCTGCCGCCAGTACCGCGAGGACATCGCCCGTGCCCGGGCCGAGGTCGGGGCCGACGCCCCGGAGATCGACCCGATCCGCCCGTTCTACAACCACCCGGGGTTCATCGAGCCCCAGGCACGGAAGGTGAACGTCGCGCTGCACGCCATCCCCGATCACCGCCGCGCCGCCGCTCATCTGAGCTTCACCGCGCACAGCATCCCGGTCACGATGGCCGAGGCCAGCGACTACCAGGCCCAGCTGGAGGAGGCGTGCAGCCTCGTGGCCGGACGCGTCGGCGGCGACCATCCCTGGGCGCTCGTGTGGCAGAGCCGCAGTGGCCCGCCGGAGGTCCCGTGGCTGGAGCCCGACATCATCGACCACCTCGACAGCCTGCATGCTGCTGACATCACCGACGTGGTGGTCGTCCCGATCGGGTTCGTCAGCGATCATCTCGAGGTCCGCTTCGATCTCGACGTCGAGGCGGCTGCCCACGCGGCGTCGGTCGGCCTGCACCGCGTGCGTGCGGACACCGTCGGCGCCGACCCCACGTACGTCCGGATGATCCGCGACCTGATCGTCGAGCGTTCGGCCGCGCAACCGCACCGTCCCGCCCTCGGCGCTCGGGGGCCATGTCACGACGTGTGCGGCACCGGCTGCTGTGTCCCGACGTGACGTGCGGGGAGCCGCCACGGGCGGCTCCCGGCGCATAGGCTCGGTGGGAGCCGGCCGAGCGAGGAGCCGCGTGGAGCACGACCCCACAGCCCATACACACATCCTCGTGCGCGGCACGAAGACCGGGCTGCCCTACTCCAAGGGCCTGCTGGCCACGTCGGTGCAGGCCACGGGCCTGGCCCCCGCCCGCGCCTACGGCGTCGCCGAACGCGTGGAGAACGTCCTGCGCGACAGCGGCACGCGGGAGGTCAGCGTCGAGGAGCTGCGCCAGGTCGCCGTCCAGGTGCTGCGCGACACCGTCAGTGAGAAGGCCGCTGACCGCTACCTGCGCTGGCAGCGCGCCCAGGAGCGCCAGCTTCCGCTGATCGTACTGATCGGCGGCGCCACGGGAGTGGGCAAGTCGACCGTGGCGACGCACTTGGCCAGCCGTCTGGCGATGACCCGCATCGTGTCGACCGACGCCATCCGGGAGGTGATGCGCAGCACGATCAGCGAGGAGCTGATGCCGTCGCTGCACGTGTCGTCGTTCGAGGCCGTCGATGCGGTCCCGCCGGCGGTGTCCGTCGTCAAGGAACCGCTGATCGCCGGGTTCCTGCGGCAGGTCCAGGCCGTCTCGGTGGGGATCCGCCACCTGGTCGAGCGCGACGCCCTCGAACGCACCGACATGATCGTGGAGGGCGTGCACATCCTGCCGGGGATGATCACCGCGTCTCAGGTCGAGGACGCCGCCGTGGTCCAGGTGGTCTTGACCGTCGATGACTCCGATGTGCATCGCTCGCACCTGTCGGGTCGATCACAGCAAGCGCCCGACCGTCCCCGTGAGCGGTACCTGGAACGCTTCGAGGAGATCCGCGAGATCCAGGACGAGGTGGTCCGGCGCGCCGAAGCCGCCGGTGTCCCGATGGTGCGGTCCTACGCGCTGGACGCGACGGTCGACGAGGTCCACGGGCTCGTGGTCGACGCGGTGCTGCAGCGCCAGGGCGAAGCGATCCCCGACGTCACCGCCACGCCCCGCGGGGAGGTCCTCAGCGGCGCGCGCGGTGACGCCGGTCGGCGAGGCTGAGCAGCCGGTCGAAGGCCCCCTCCAGAGCATCGACGTCGACGCCACGGACCGGCTCGGGACGGTTGTCGCAGAAGACGACGTCGGTTCCCTGGTCACGGGCGGTGCGCACGACGACGTCCACCGCCGCCGCCTTCAACTCGGTGACCAGCGCATCGTGTGCCGGCGCATGCGAGAGATCGTCGAGGAGGGCCGGCCGGTCGGCGAGGTTCTGGCTGGCCCCCACCACCGTCGCGCCGAAGCGCTCCTCCAGGGTCTTCGTCAGACGGTCGGCCGCACGACCGCGGGCGGTGCTCACGACGAACACCCGCCGACCGGAGACGTCACCCAGGGGGTGGGGTCGCAGGTCGGTGAGAACGGGTTCGGGGACCGGCTGATCGTCACGGCGCGGTAGCTCGTTCAGCAGCTCGCGGACCGACCGCACGAGCGTCTTGAGGTGGGCGTCGTCGGCGTCCTCACCGGCGAAGCTGATCAGGACCGCATCCGCCAGGACGAACCGCAGTGGCAGCGACGACAGCAACTGCCCCGGGTCCTCGTCGGCGGGGACGATCAGCGCCGTGGCGTCGGCTGCACACGGCGGCAAGGCCGAACCGGAGCCCTCCAAGACGGTCAGGTCGCCGGGCTGCTCCTCGGACCGGGTCACGCCGGCGGCCACGTTGGACAGCGCGACCTCGCCGGCAGGGCCGTCGCCGACGCGGTAGCAGCCGATGCTCGCGGCACCGGTCGTCACGGCGTCCTCGTAGAAGTCGCTGGCGGCGTGCCCACCCGCTTCGACGACCTCCAGCAGCCGGTCGGGGTTGAGCGCTTCCCCGGCGGGGATGACGGTCGGTTCGGGCGGCCCGCCCCGCCCCATGGCCACCACCACCGGTGTGCGGCCGCGTCGCTGGGCGTGGCGAACGAACGCTCCCGACATGGCGGTCTTCCCGGTCCGCTTGCCCGTCGCCACGACCGCGACGGTCGGCCGGGTGGTGAGCGACGGCAGGTCCGGCGGCGTGTAACGCACCCCCGGAGAGTCGTACGGGACGCCCGCCGCCAGAGCGATCGCTGCCAGCCGCAGCCGGCGGGGCGCCTCGACCACCGGCGGACCCGACAGGTCGACCACGACGTCAGGTCCGGTGTCGCGCAGGATCTTCAGCAGCTCGTGCTCGGCCGACGCCGGCCAGCGGGCCGGCACACCGAGGTCGGGGGGCACGCCCGGCTCGTCGAGCTTCTCGCCGCCGCCGAGCACGACCACCTGGACCGGTTCGATCCCGTCGTCGGCCAGCCGCGTCAGGGCTCGACGCAGGACGGGCGGGTGGTGCTCCCCGTCGACCAGCACCACAGCGCGGGCGCCACCCGCCGGACGGTCGCCGTACATCCCGCTGCGGTCGGCCACGTCAGTCGACCGGCAGGTGGTTGGAGGCGAAGAAACGATCGGTGACGAAGAACGCCTCCTGGACGATCCGCTGGGTGATGCGGCTGCGGATGACGGCGAGCTGTCGGCGTCCGTCGGTGTAGTGAACGAACACCTTGATGCTCGAGGCGTCCACCACCAGCTCGTTCCATGACGGGGGGATCGTTCCCCTCACGCGCCGCGTCGACGCCGTCCCACAGTTGGCCACCAGCGTGCCGTTGAGGCCCCAGAAGAACGGGACGTGCTTGTGTCCGGACAGGACCAGGTCGACGTCTCCGAGCTCGGTGAGGACCGCGAGGACGTCGCCGGCGTCCTGGATGACGTTGGCTTCTCGCCCGGCACCGGGGATCGCGACCAGGTGGTGATGCAGCACGAAGACGTTGAAGTCGTCGGGGTGGGTGAAACCCTCACGCACCCAGTCGTACCACTCCCGACCGATCCGGCCTCCCTCGAGGTCGGGCTCCGACGAGTCGGCCCCGAGGACCGTGATGCCACCGGTCCCCAGCCGCTCGGCTCGCTCACCGTCGAGCTCGATACGGCGACGGGTGAAGCGGTCGCCGAAGCGCCGTTCGAAGTGCACGTACCCCACGTTCCGCGAATCGTGGTTGCCGGGCACCACCACCGTCGGCGCGTCGAGGCGTTCGAGGGCCGTGGCCGCCTCGTCGTACTCCCAGTCGTAGCCCCCGGCGGTCAGGTCGCCGGCGACCACGACCAGGTCCGGACCGACGTCGCGGATCCCCGTCACGGTGGAGCGCAGCAGCCCGGGGTCGTACGCGGTGTCACCGCAGTGGATGCTTCCCAGGTGGCAGATGCGCAGCGGCCGCGCGGCGGACACGTTGGCCTCCTTCACCCGGCAGGGACGGCGTCGACGCGGTTGTCGGCACGGAAGTCGTCGGTGACGTAGAACGATTCGCGGATCGCCGAACGGTTGGCGCGGCTGCGGATCACCGACAGTTCCCGGCGACCGTCGTCGTAGTGCAGGTGCACCTTGATCGTCGCGGCGTCGATCGTGATCTCGTTCCACGACGGCGGGGTGAGCCCTCTGACCCGACGCGTCGAGGTCGTGCCGGAGTTGCAGATCAGCATCCCGTTCAGGCCCCAGAAGAAGGGAACGTGCTTGTGGCCACACATCACCAGATCGAGTTGGAGCCGGGTCAACACGTCCAGCACGTCGCCCGCGTCGCTGATCGTGTTGCGTTCCCGCCCCGTTCCGGGGATGGAGACCAGGTGGTGGTGCAAGACCAGGATCTTGATGTCGTCGGGCTCGACGTACTGCTCACCGATCCAGTCGTACCACTCGCGTCCGATCCGTCCGTCGTTGAGATCCGGTTCGGAGGAGTCTAGACCGACGATCGTGACCCCCGTCGCGTTGATGCGCTCGGCGCGGTCGGGGTCGAAGGTCATCCGCCGCCGGAAGTGACGGTCGCCGAAGAACCGCTCGAAGTGCAGGTACCCGAGGTTGCGGGCGTCGTGGTTGCCGGGCACCACCACGGTGGGAGCCTCGAAGCGCTCGAACCACTCGGCTGCGTCCTCGTACTCCCACTGGTACCCCCCGGAGGTGATGTCGCCGGCGATGATGACCACGTCGGGGAGGAGGCTGTTGACATCCCGCACGCACCGCTCCATCAGCGACGCATCGAAGGTGGGGGTGCCGCAGTGCACGTCGCTGATCTGGACGACGCGGAACGGGACCTGCATGATGGACACGGCAACTCCTTCCCATGGTCGGTCCGCAGTCCAGGGTAGGCACCCCGCTCGGTTCCGGCCGTGACCCACGTCCTGGCGGGTGCGTTTAGCCTGCAACCGTTGAGGGAGGTGGAATGTGAGCGGTCCGATGACGCACAGCCTGGTCCGGACGTTGAGGGAGGTCGCCGACTTCTCGGCGTTCCCCGACGATGCGCTGGTGGAGGCGGTGGGGGCGTCGGCGAACCTGTTGTGGCCGTCCGGTCGCGTCGTGTTTGACGAGGGCGGGCCAGCCCAAGCGGTCTACGTCGTCCTCCGTGGTCGGGTCCGGATCCGGACCGACGACGCCGAGACGCTGGCCGAACTGGGTCCCGGCGCCTACTTCGGCGAGCAGGCGGTGCTGCTGCGCACCACCCACTCAGCCAGGGCGGAGGCGGTGGAGGACTCGGAGTTGATGGTGATCCCCAAGTCGTCGTTCGAGTCGCTCCTGGACGCCGCCCCGGAAGTCGCAGCCGGGTTCCGCCGTCGGCTGGAGCAGCGCCTGGCGGAACGTCGCGACCGGCCCGGTGAGTCGCCCAGCGCCGACGTTGGTTCCGAGGGCGACACCGATGCCGGGTCTGAGGGCGACACCGATGCCGGGTCTGAGGGCGGCACCGATGCCGGGTCTGAGGGCGGCACCGATGCCGGGTCTGAGGACTGACGGGCGCCGGGCCGCTGGTGAGGGCTGCACGGTGCGCTTCGTAACCGTCCCGGGGGGACGTGCCGGCGACGCCACCGGCACGGTGGTCGTGGTGGATGTGCTCCGGGCGTTCACCACGGCGGCGGTGGCGTTCGCCGGCGGGGCGCGGGAGATCCTGCTCGTCGAGACGGTCGAAGACGCCATGGCCCTGCGGTCCCAGCGCCACGGCGCGTTGCTGATGGGAGAGGTCGGTGGCTTGCCGGTCGATGAGTTCGACCTGTCCAACTCGCCGGTCGAGGCAGACCGCGCCGACCTCGCCGACCGGGTCATGGTGCAGCGCACGACCGCCGGGACCAGTGGCGCGGTCAACGCCCGTGGCGCCGACCGGCTCATCGCCGCGTCGTTCGTGGTCGCCGAGGGAACCGTCCGCCAGATCCTGGGGTGGGCCCCGGACACGGTCTCGTTCGTGATCACCGGTGCGCACAGTGGCCGCGACGCCGAGGAGGATCTGTCGTGCGCCGACTACCTGGCCGCCCGTCTGCGCGGCGAACGTCCCGACCCGGCGCCGTACCTGCAGCGGGTGCGGCGCTCGGACGCCGGGCGGCTGTTCGCCCAGCCCGAGCACGCCCACCTGCCCCCGCACGACATCGATCTGGCCTGCGACATCGACCGCTACAACGTCGCACTCCCGATCGAACGGGCCGACGGACATCTCGTGATGCGCCCGGCAGGTCCGTGAGCGCAAGGCGGACACGACGATGTCGTGGGTGACGATCGGGTTGGTCATCGCTGCGGTGGTGATCGCAGTCGATGCCGCCGCCACCGTGGTCCTGCAGCGGGTCGCGGGGCGTGAGGTCAGCCGCGCGATGGGTGCGGGCGCGAACGTCCGACTGCGCGGATGGCCGGCCGCGCTGCGCCTGGCCGGCGGGCTGCCCACGTCCGCACGGATCGTCGCCAGCGAGGTTCCCATGCGGTCCACCACGATCGCTCGCTTGGAGATCGATCTGGACGGGGTGCGCCGGACGGGTGACCCGGGTGGTGGGACACGACCCCACCTGGCGGTGCGCGCCGGGCGGTACTCCGCCCGGCTCGACGAGGACGCGCTCGGGGCGCTGATGCCGGTGCCGGTCCGCGACGTCGAAGTCCGCGACGGGCGTGTCCGGTTCTCCTTCCCCGGTCACGTGACCGTCGACACCGCCGTCGAGATCCAAGACGGCGTGCTGCTGCTGCGCCCCGTCGCCGGACGGATCGGAGTCGTCGACCTGATCCGTATCACTCCCCCGATCGGGGAGTTGCCGTTCGGGGCCACGATCGCGGACGTCGAGACGGTCTCCGGGGCGCTGGTGATCCACGGGGGCGTGCAGGGCGTCACGCTGGGCCCCGCCGACGCGAGCACGTGAAGCCGGAGCGGTGCAGGTCGCCGGGAGTGAGGACGCTGTGGGACCGGAACATCCGTCGGGGATCCACGACGAGCACCCGTTCGTGACGCCGGAGGTCGACCGCGATCCGGTGCGGCGGCTGCGCGGCCGACTCGCCGCTCCCGTCACGGTGTGGACGGCGGGAACGGTGGCGGCCCGGGCCGGCCTGACGATCTCGTCGGTGCTGATCGCCGAAGGCGAGCCCGCGCGCGTCCTCGGTCTGATGAGCGACCTCACCGACCTGTGGGAGACGATCCAGGACACCGGTTCGTTCGTGATGCACGTCCTGGACCGATCCCAGGGGTGGCTGTCGGACCGGTTCGCCTTCCGGGTCCCCAGCCCCGGCGGGCCCTACGCCGGGCTGGAGATCACCGAGTCGTCGTTCGGGCCGGTGCTGGCTGCGGTCGGCACGCGAGCCTACTGCCGGGTGGTCGAGGCCCGGACGGTCGGGCACGCGCAGCTGGTGGACGCCGCCATCGAGGACCTCGAACTGGCCGACCTGGACCCGCTGGTGCACTTCCGCGGCCGCTACGCGGGTCTGTCGACCGCGCGGTGAGCCAGCGCAGGTCGCAGCGACCGCCCGAACGTCCCCCCGGGGGCGGCTGCGGTGCGGTTGCCTGGACGTGACCATGGAGTTCACGTCCGACGACCCGCCGGGGAGCGCGCCAGGCGACGCGCCGTCGACGCGGCAGATCGTGGCGGTCGTCGCGATCGGGGTCGTCGCCCTGGTGATCATGGCCGCCGCCGGGCTGGCGCTGTTCACCGAGAGCCAGATCGCGCGGTACCCGATCGAGGCGATCGAGGAACGCGGGCAGGCGGACGGTGCCGGGTCCCATCGGCGCGCAGGCGAGGACGAGGGTCACGAGACCCTCAACATCCTGGTCGTGGGAAGCGACAGCCGTGAGGGCCTCAGCGAAGCCGAACGGGACCGACTCACGACGGGTCCGCCTCAAGGACCGCCGCGCACCGACACGATCCTGCTGGTGCATGCCCGCCCCGAGGAGGGCGTCGCGACGATCGTCTCGATCCCCCGCGACCTCAAGGTCGAGCTGCCGGGGTCCGGTCCCGGCAAGATCAACGCGGCCGTCGCCCGCGGCGGTCCTGACCTGCTGGTGAGGATCGTCGAGCGTTTGTCCGGCTTCGACATCGACCACTACGTGGAGGTGTCGATCCCCAGCTTCCTGACGGTCGTCGAGGCCGTCGGCGGAGTCGAGGTCTGCCTCCGCGAGCCGCTGGTCGATGACAAGTCCGGCGCCGATCTGCGCGCTGGCTGCCAGCACCTGGATGCGGTGGAGGCGCTGGCGTACGTGCGGTCGCGCGAGGGGGCGCGCGGCGACTTCCGGCGCATCCACCGCCAGCAGCGCTTCCTGAAGGCGCTCGCGAACGAGGCGACGTCGGCAGGGACGCTGGCCAACGTGCCGCGGGTGGTCCGGATCGCGGACCGCGTGGCGAGCAGCCTGACGACCGACGAGGACTTCGGGCTGACGCAACTGCGCTTCCTGGCGGAGCAGTTCCGCGGGATGGCCAGCGGGGACGTTCAGACCGCGACCGTCCCGGCGTACGCGCAGACGATCCAGGACACGAGCTACGTGGTGCCCTACCGACCGGGCGTGCGGGCGCTGTTCGAGCGGCTGGCGGAGGGCGGCAGGCTGGGTCCGCGCGGCACCGCACGCCAGCGGCAGACCGCGGACGTCGTGGTGTGGAACGGCCAACGCGGCCAGACGGTGCAGCGTGTCGAGAGCGTGCTGTACTTCGCCGGCTTCCAGCCGCGGCGAGAGCCGCCCGCCACCGACGTCGAAGAGACGGTGGTGTACGCCGCAAGCGACGACGAGATCGCGACGTGGATCGGCAGCATCCTGGGCGCCCCGGTGCGACCCCTACCCCCGGGTGTGCCCGTCCGCGACGACACCGATGCGGTGGTCGCCGTCAGCCAGTAGGCCGGTGCTCGGTCGCCGAAGCGAAAGGGGCCTGCACACGCCGAGCGCGGTGCTCCGGCAAGACGCCGGTCACGGCAGGCGCCAGTCCACCGGCGGGGCGCCTTGCCGCTCGAGGAGGGCGTTGGCGCGGCTGAACGGACGCGACCCGAAGAAGCCGTGATGCGCGGACAGGGGGCTGGGATGGGAGCTGGCCACCACCGGTGCCGCCCCGAGCAGCGGCCGCAGGTTGCCGGCGTCGCGGCCCCACAGGATCGCGACCAGCGGCCGGTCGCGGGCTGCCAGCACCCGGATGGCATGCTCGGTGACCTCCTCCCAGCCGTTCCCGCGGTGCGATCCGGTCGCGCCCGCACGCACGGTCAGGACCCGGTTGAGCAGCATCACGCCGCGTGTCGACCAGGATGACAGGTCGCCGTTGGACGGCGGCGGGAAGCCGAGGTCGGCCTGGTACTCGGCGAAGATGTTCTGCAGGCTCTTGGGCAGTGGCCGCACGTCCGCAGCGACGCTGAAGCTCAGCCCAACCGGATGCCCCGGCGTGGGGTACGGATCCTGACCGACCAGCAGAACCCGGACCTCGTCCAGGGGCTGCTGGAACGCTGCCAGGATGCGCCCCCCCGAAGGCAGGAACCGGCGGCCCGCCGCCTGCTCTCCCCGTAGGAAGTCTCCCAGCTCGCCCAGGCGCTGACGGACGGGCTCCAGCTGTGCCGCCCACGTGGGATGAACCACCGCGGCCAGGTCCGGTCGGGTGGTGGTCGTCGCTGTGCTCACCGCGATGCAACTCCCTGGACGGCGTCGCCTGGGGATGTAGCAGTCGACGCGACCGGCTTCAACGACCCGCTGTCGTCCCCACTCACGGGTGGGTGATCCGGGGGCCCCAGCCGCAGGTCCTTCAAGCCGTTCCAGGCCAGGTTGACGAGGTGTGCGGCGACGTCGTGCCGTCCGGGCGTTCCCGCCTCCAACCACCACTCCCCCACCAGGGCGACCATCCCGACCAGTGCCCGGGCGTACAGCGGGGCGAGCGCGGTGTCGTACCCCCGCGAGAAGAACTCCTCAGCGAGGATCAACTCTGCGTTGGCCGCCACGTCGCCGATCACGCTGGCGAACGTGCCCGACGAGCTGCCGACGGGCGCGTCACGGACCAGGATCCGGAAGCCGTCGCGCTCGTCCTCGATGTAGGTCAGGAAGGCGTCCGCTGCGCGTTCCACCGCGGCGCGGGGATGGTCGGCAGCGTCCAGCGCAGCCACGATCCGTCCGAGGAGGGCCCTGACCTCACGGTCGACGATCACCGCATACAGGCCCTCCTTCCCGCCGAAGTGCTCGTAGACGATCGGCTTGCTCACCTTCGCACGTTCGGCGATGTCCTCGACCGAGGCGGCTTCGAAGCCGCGTTCGGCGAAGACCTGTCGCCCCACGCCGATGAGCTGCTCGCGGCGTTCGCGGCCGCTCATGCGTCCTCGACGCTCGGTCACCAGCGAGCCAGTCGCTTGGGCTCCGCTGCCCACTTCCGCGCGATGATGCGTGGACTCGGCAGCCGCACGTTCCACGCCAGGCGCAGTTGCTCGAGCGTCCGGATGATCCGCCAGCTGGGGTCGACCTGGCCGCGGAGCAGGCCGTGGCGGGCCGAGGTCGGGAAGGCGTGGTGGTTGTTGTGCCAAGACTCCCCGAACGACAGCAGCGACAGCGGCCAGTTGTTGGTGCCCTCGTCGCGGCTCTCGAACGGTTGCTCCCCGAAGAAGTGGCAGATCGAGTTGATGCTCCAGGTGACGTGGTGCAGCAGGAAGATCCGGACCAGGCTGCCCCACACGAACGCGGTCAGCATTCCCCACAGCGTCCCGTTGACCGCCAGGCCGATCAGCGGGGGGAGCAGGAAGCTGGTGGTGACCAGCGCCGGGAAGCTGCGGTCGACCGCGCAGATCGCGGCGTCGTCCTCCAGGTCCGGCGCCCACCGCGAGTTCACCGTGTCGTGCGGGCTGAACAGCCACCCGGCGTGCGAGTGCCACAGTCCGCGGAGCACGCCCCGCAGGCCGCTGTCCTCGACCAGGTGCGGCGAGTGCGGGTCGCCGTACTCGTCGGCGTACGCGTGGTGACGGCGGTGGGTCGCGACCCAGTCGATCACCGACTTCTGCGCCGACATCGTCCCGGCCACGGCGAACAGCACACGCACCGCCGTCGGGGCCTCGAAGCTGCGGTGGGTCAGCAGGCGGTGGTACCCGATCGTGACACCGAGACCCGTGAAGAGGTAGAAGCCGAGGAACAGGCCGAAGTCGAGCCCGCTCAAGCCCTGACCCCACAGCAGGACCATCGCCGCCACCACGCCGACGAGGGGCCCGACCGTGAACAGCACCGCCATGCGCCGCTGGAACCGGATCTCCTCGGACGTGACCTTCCGCACCCCCCGCACCTTCGGCGGTCCCTCTTCGCGGAGCGCCCGCTCCATGATCTGGTCGGCCTCGGGGGGCAGGACGGTGTCGGGCGGTGCGGGCGATGACGTCATACATCCCTCCGTGAGGACGGCAAGAACCTACGCGAACGTAACCTACGCGAGCGTAGGGCACCGGGGCGTGGCGCCCCCGGGCGAGACGGCCTGGCTGCCACCGCCCCGCCCGCATCGATCCGGTGCCCCGCCTCACCGTCCACGACGGCCACGAATCCGGCGGGGCGACAGCGAGGACGAGTGGGTGTCCAGGCGACGTCGTAGGCTGCGTGGCCGTGTCGAGCCGAGGGATCACCGTGATCGTTCCTGCCGCACACCGGCGACTGCGCGGTGCCGTGGCCGTCCTGGCATCCCTGGGGGCGGCGATCGCCTTGTCGGCGTGCTCGCAGTCCGACGCGTCGCAGCGGTCGGCTGGGAAGGGCCTGATCGAGGTCGGGTCGCGGCAGGACGCGCCCGCGGACTACCGGCCGCGGCTGCTGACCGACGGGCAGCTTGGGTTCACCGACCTGCGCGGCGACGTGGTGGTGGTGAACTTCTGGGCGTCGTGGTGCGCTCCCTGCCGCGAAGAGCAGCCGGACCTGAACCAGGTCCACGCCGCCTACGCCGATCGCGGGGTCAGCTTCCTGGGCGTGGCGATCAAGGACAACCACAGCAACGCCGAGTCGTACGTGGCCGAGTTGGGGGTCCCCTACGACTCGCTCGTCGATGCGGACGGATCCTACGGCGCGAGCTTCGGGGAGGTCGGCCCGTCCGCGCTCCCCGCCACCATCCTGGTCGACCATGAGGGTCGGGTGGCCGCCCGCATCTTCGGACGGACGACCGCCGAGGAGCTGTCGTCGTTGCTGGACCGGCTGCTGGCCGAACAACCGGCCGCGGGCTGAAGCGACCGACACGAACGAGCGAGCCGCCACGCGATTCGCGAGTTGCGACCGCCTGGACCGACGGTCAACTTCGGTTAGGCGACCCTTACTTGCTTTGCTAGGCTCTGTGGCCGTGTACGTTTGCCACTGCGTCCTCGTCACCGACCGTGAGATCCACGCTGCAGTAGAGTGCGGCGCGCGTGACGAATGCGCCATCGCACGCCTGTGTGGGGCCGGGAGCCGGTGCGGCGGTTGTCTGCCGTTCATCCGCGACCTGCTCGCCGAGCGTGGGATCGACATCGACGAACCGGTGACATCACGCGAGGTCCGCCAGGCGCTGCGGGCGTTCGGCCACGTCCACCAGCGGCACGTTAGGAGCCGGAGATGCAAGGTGACGAGCGGGTCATCGACTTCCTCAACGAACACCTGACCGCCGAGCTCACCATCATCAGCCAGTACTTCCTCAACGCCAAGATGCTGGAGAACTGGGGGTTGCCCGGCCTCGCGAAGGTCTTCCGCGACGTCTCGTTCGAGGAGATGCGCGACGCGGAGAGCCTGATCGACCGCATCCTGTACCTCAAAGGGCATCCCAACCTGCAGCGTCTGGACACCATCCGCGTGGGCGAGGACCCCCGGGAGCAGATCGAGTTGGCGCTCGACTGCGAGCGGGACGCCATCCAACGGCTCCGCAGCGGCGTCGAGCTGTGCGTCGAGGTCGGCGACCATGGGACCCGGGAAGTCCTGGCGGAGATGCTGACCGAAGAGGAGGCCCACACCGACTTCTTCGAGACGCAGCTGGACGTGATCGACCGTGTCGGTCTGGCGAACTTCCTCGCGGCGTACGTCCGCAGCGACTAGCCCGGCGTCGACCGACAGCGGGAGGTGACGAGCGCGCCGCCCGCCCGGCGTGCACACCCCCGACGAGCGACCGCCGGCTGAGCGCCGCACTGCAGGAGCCGCGATGACCACCTACTCCCCGGCCGTTCAGAGGGTCCCGTTCAACGTCGTGGACGAGGCGATCCACCTGCTCAACTCCGAGGCGGAACCGTGGAGCGTCCACGTCGAGGTCCGCGTCGAGGCTTCGCTGGAAGAAGACCGGCTGCGCTCGGCCGTTGCCCGGGCCCTGGACCGCCACCCGATGGCGCGCGCCCGCAAGACCGCGACCGAGCGTCGGGCAGAGCACCGCTTCTACTGGGAGATCACGCCCGAAGCGGAGCTCGACCCTCTGGGGGTGATCGATTGCCCCAACGACCATGCCCTGGCCGCAGCCCGGGTCGACCTGCAGAGCCTGCGTGTCCCCTTGGCGGAGTCGCCACCGTTGCGGATGCGGTTGGCCCGCCATCCGCAGGGCGACGTCGTCATGCTCAACGTCAACCACGCCGCGAGCGACGCTTTCGGTGCGGTGCGGCTGCTGCGCTCGGTCGCCCGCGCCTACGCGGGCGAGGAAGACCCCGTCCCCGACATCGACCCGCTGCGGGCCCGTAGCCTCCGCGGGCTGGCGGGGACCGATGACGCGCCGACCAAGGTCCGGCGCGCGGCGCTGCTCGCCGAGAAGGTCCGTGACCTGGCGTTCCCTCCCGCCCGGATCGCGGCGGACGAGGGCTCACCTCGCCCTGGCTACGGCTTCCACCACGTCAGCTTCGACCGGGACAGGACCAAGGCGCTGGTCGACTTGCAGCTGCCGGGGACCGTCAACGACGTTCTGCTGGCTGCGTTGAACCTGGCGATCGCCGCGTGGAACCGGGAGCACCGTGTCACCACGAACCGCATCGGCGTGATGGTCCCCATCAACATGCGCCCCAACCAGTGGCGCGAGGAGATCGTGGGCAACCTGCTGCTACCGGTGCGGGTGTCAACCGATCGCGGTGACCGTGGGAGCTTGCGCAGCCTGCTCGCAGCGATCGTGCGGCAGACCCGACGGATCAAGGAGGGCGGGACCGCGGCTGCGCTGATGGAGGTGCTGGGTCGTTCGCCGGCGCTTCCGCTGGGTGCCAAGGAGGCCACCTCGCCGCTGCTGCGTCTGAGCGGCGCCCGTCTGCTCGACACCGCGCTGCTGTCCAACCTGGCCCGGTTGGACGATCCCCCCAACTTCGGCCCGCAGGCTGGTGACACCGTCGAGGTCTGGTTCTCGGCGCCAGCGCGGATGCCGCTCGGCCTGTCGATCGGGGTGGTGACCGTCGCCGGGCGGATGCACCTGGTCTTCCGGTACCGCCATCCCCTGTTCGGGCCCGATGCCGCGCGCCGATTCGCCGAGCGCTATGACTCCGCCCTGGACCTGTTCCTGTCGATGTGACCGGTGGCCGTTGAGCCTGTGCCGCGTCCTGCAGTCGGCCGCTGCCACACCGGCTCGCACGCGTGTCGTCGCACAGTGTGTGTTCACACGGGGCAGGCGCCCCACAAGCCCCTGCCGGCTTCGCGCGCGTCTCGCTGAGCTGTGAGCAACTCGCCCGCGTACGTCACGTTGGGCGGGACGGTGTCAACCTGCGCGTACCCGTCGCGGACCATGGCGAGGTTCACCAACAGGCCGTCAGACGCGCGCCGAACGTGCCCGAGCGGCCGCCCGTACCGGTCCCGTTGCTGCACGTCGAACTCGACGCGGACAGCTGTCCCCGGTGGGACGAGTCCGGCGAGGTGGGCGGTCGCCTCGCGTCCGTAGCACTCGACCCCTTCGCGGGGATGACGCGTCTCCGGTGTGTCGATCCCGACCAGGCGGACACGTTCGGGCAGATCCGCGACGTGGAGGGTGTCGCCATCGACGATGCTGGTGACCTGGGTGTCGAGCCCTGCGGGCAGGCCAGCGGTCGCCGGAGCGGAGGCGTTCGGGCGGGATGTCGCCACGTCGGCAACGCCACCGGCCAGCGTCGCGGCCGTGGACACCGTCACCAGCAACAGGAAGACGGCTGCCAACGTCCGGCCCAGGCGGGGATGGCCGCGCCACTGACGGAGCCACAACGCCGGCAGCACCCACCACAGCAGCAGCCATGCGAGGGCTTGCGCCCACGCCGGTCGCGAGCGCAGCCACCGCCACACGTCCCGCGATGCAGCCGTCATGGGCAGCAGTGTCCCGGAAGCTGAGACACGGACACGACGGGGCCGGGTCGGACGCTCGGTCCGCCGCGACCTCTCCATAGTCCTGGCATGGCGGTGCTGTGCAGCAGGGTGCCCACGTCCTCACGCTCCGTCTCGGGAGCCTCCTCCGGCCCTTCGCCGGCGAAAGCGGTGCTCCCATCGTTACATCCGGGCAGCAGCCTTTGCGGTCACGGGTCGGGGCCGGTGCGGGATCCGGGGGGGTGCAGGATGGGGCGCTGGTGGGTCCAGGTGATCTGCCATGTGTGGTGGTCGTAGCGGCGGTGGTGGTAGCGGCACCCCAGCCCGGCGGTGTGCAGCGTCAGGCGCCCGCCTTGGGCGTGGGGGGCGCCCAGGTGCATCACGTCACACCAGGCCGGTGGGGCGTCGCAGCCTTTGGCGATGCACCCGCCGTCGCGGTGCACCAGCGCGCGCCATGGCCCCGCCGGGACGGTGCGCACCTCAGGGCCGGCCGCCAGCGGCAGGCCGTCGCGGTCGACGGCCAGCCACGCCAGGCCGGCGTCGTCGAGCAGGTGACGGACCTGCCCGTAGGCCACCGGCCCCGTCCAGGTCCCCTGGGCCGGCCCGGCGCCGTTTCGGACGGTGTCGAGCGCCACTGTGATGGTGATGTGGGGGCGCACCCCGTGGGTGGTGGGTGCCTGGCCGGCGCGCAGCGCCGCCGACAGCGCGTCGATGACGGCGTCGACCAGGCCCGCTTCGCGAACGCCGGGATCGGTCACGATGAGCGCGCGGCTCGCGCCGAGCGACTTCGCCTCTCGCCCGGTTTCGGAGACAGTTCC